>DTUH01000018.1 GCA_012964265.1 Candidatus Lambdaproteobacteria bacterium | reverse complement strand
CGTGTGTGAAACTTATATTCATGGCGTTCTTCTCTTTTAAGTGTTTCCACAAGTTTTTTCACATCCTGCGATCGCGTCATGTCGCAAACCAGTAACGCGTCATCCGTTTCAACAATAATCAAATTGTTGACACCAATACTTGTTACCAGTTTTTTGCTGCTGAAGATCAGAGAGTCATGTGTATCATGCGAAATGACATTGCCCCGCATGACATTGCCGTTCCCGTCTTTTTCTGAAACCTGAAATATGCTTTCCCAACTGCCTAAATCGCTCCATTCCATTTCAACAGGTAAAACTGCAACCCTCTTAGATTTTTCAAGCAAAGCATAGTCGATCGAGTCGGCCGGAATTGATTCGTATATTATCCGTATATTATCCGGATCAGTAAGATTTTTTCCGGCTGCAGTCTTGCTTTCAAATGCAGCAAGCATTTCTGGTACATGTAGTCGAAACTCCTCCAGCCAGGTTTCTGCGGTTGCCATAAAAATACTTGCATTCCAGGTATAATCTGAAGACTCTAAATAACGTTCAGCCGTCTCCAGATCAGGTTTTTCAACAAAATCCACAACCTTATAACCGACTTCCAGGGCTTCTCCGGCCTTGATGTAGCCGTAACCGGTTTCCGGACGGGCAGGGCGAATTCCAAAAGTAACTATGTATCCGGAACTTGCCAGCGGCTCAGCGCTTTTCAGAGCATTGACGAATTGTTCCGGAGCTTTTATCAGGTGGTCTGAAGCTAAAATAACGACCGGTTCCCGACGTTGATTTTCCGGAATCTGCAAAATTCCCCAAAGAATGGCCGGCGCCGTATTGCGGCTCAGCGGCTCAATCAGCAGCTGTTCAGGTCGGTAATCCGGGAAAATTTGCAACATCTGCTGCTGCAGTTCACCCACATGCTCATCGGATCCTACTACATAAATCTGTTGCGGAGAAACCAGTGTTTCCAGACGCTTACACGTTTCCTGAAACAGGGACTCGTGTGTAGAGCCGAGATTTAGAAATTGTTTGGGTGTCATGCTGCGGCTATAAGGCCAGAGACGTGTTCCGGTTCCTCCTGCGAGAATCATTGCAATCATACGAATTGTCAATAAATTTTTGTTTTAATGTTTTCAGGTTTTTGGTGAGATATTTTTTAGAAAATCAAGACGGCTTAAAATTACGGCAATTGAAGTCATGGTTATCGATGAGCCGGCCCTGACTTGATCGAGAGACTGAACGTACCCATATAGTTGGGCTGAATTCCTGGCTTCCAGCGGCTTAAGCAGGCTGCTGAAATCTTTTTCTTTAATCGCCTTGGAAGTATGTGCTGCAAGCAATACTTCCAGCATCCCCAACTTGTTTGTATCCAAAGTACACAAAAGAATGTCCTGGAATTCCAGTTCCCAGTCATTGCCTGGTTCCAGTTCCACCAATCGTTCACGCAGCCAGTCAAAACCAAAAGTATGCTCAACACTCTCTGCGATTCGGAAAGCCGCGCTTACTTCCATATCTTTGTTGCTGCATAACTGCATGACATCCGGTGCTAGCCGTAAACGCCGCAATGATACGCGAACTGCGTCAACTGAACGTGGAAAACTCTGATTCTCGGTTTCATTTTCCTCCAGTTTAGTTTTTTCAACAGTAAGATCGCCGGCAGAGTTTTCCGGAGGTGTAGAATTTGCGGGAAGTTCCTGCAGGTCACACAGCAAAGCATGATATTCTTCAATTTTCTCATATCCTGGTGGATTTGTTTGACTGTTAAGTACATTTCGTACGAGCATTTTTAATACATCTTCCAATTCAATTAGTACTTCATAACGTTCTGATTCGCTGATATCATGCATTTCATACAAATTTTCCCTCATTTCCGCTGCACCCAAACTTGCTTCGAGCACCAGGTAGGTCCTGACAATGTCAGGAATGCTGCGCTCCGTGACTTTAGCCATTCTGGAAATAAAAGTTGATCCAGCCTGATTAGTGATTTTGTTGGTCAAAACAGTTGAAACGATTTCCTTTTTTAAAGGATGATCGTTGATTTTTTCACCAAAATGACTGAATAAAATAGGCGGGAGGTATTCCAGATATGTTTTAGTAAGTTCATCTTCAAATGGCAAATTGGAAGATGTCAGCGCATCATATACCTCCATTTTTGCATAGGCCATCAGGACTGACAGGACAGGGCGCGGAAGGGGCATTTTCACTTGTTCCAGTTGGTCCAGTTCACCACGCGAAGGAATGAATTCGCTGCGTTTATTCATACCCTGTTCCTGCAGGTGCGCAATCAGCTTACGGAACAAACGAAAATTACGGCTGGAACGTATGCAGTCCATTGAAATCAAACGGTGCTGCCCGCGGTTATTTGCTAAAACAAACTCAGAGACCTCATCGGTTGCGGATGCAAGCAGATTATTACGTTCTTCCTTCGACTTAATGAAGCCGCTGCGGAGCATCTGCTGGAGCAGAATTTTCAGATTTACCTCATAATCAGACATATTAACACCACCAGAATTATCAACAGAATCGGTGTTCAGTCTGACTCCATTGTTGGCAAGGTCAATGCGTGCCAACTGAGTCAATCCTAAATTAGCCCCCTCTCCAATAACCATCATTTGACATTCAGAAGTGTCAATACGCACAGAATTGTTCGCCTGGTCTCCAACTTGATAATGAGTTTGATCAGGAGTTTTTATATAAGTACCTATGCCGCCAAACCACAGCAAATCTACGTCCATTTGTAAAATGAGACGCACGACCTCTTCTCCTTTTAAACTGTCTGCATCTGTACCGAGCATGGTTTTTACTTGAGACGACAGTTTAATTGATTTAGCATAACGCTCAAAAACCCCTCCACCGGAACTGATTAAGTCGGAAGAATAATCACTCCAGGTAGAACGAGGCAAATCAAAAACACGTTTGCGTTCATTCCATGAAATTTCAGGTTCCGGATCCGGATCAAAAAAAATGTGCTGGTGATTGAATGCCGCCTGAAGTAGAAGCATTTTACTTTGCAGCATACCGTTTCCAAAAACATCTCCGCTCATATCTCCCACACCAATCACAGTCGTGGGTTCTGTTTGAATGTTCCGTCCCATTTCCTTAAAATGGAGCATCACACATGCCCAGGCACCGCGTGCAGTGATCCCTTCTCTTTTATGATTGTAACCTACTGAGCCTCCGGAAGCAAAAGCATCACCCAACCAGTAATCATATTTTTCAGAAACTTCATTCGCAATATCTGAAAAAGTCGCTGTGCCTTTGTCTGCGGCAACAACAAGATATGGATCAGGTTCATCATAAGAAAGAACATGACTTGGGGTTTGCACCTGCCCCTGAGCGTCCAAATTGTCGGTTATTTCCAGCATTGCGCTGATAAAACGTCTGTATTGATTTTGAGATTCACTAATTGCTTCTTCTCTTGTTGCGGGAGTGTTTTTCAACACAAAACCCCCTTTTGAACCAACCGGGACAATCACTACGTTTTTAGTTTGTTGAGTTTTAACAAGACTCAATATTTCTGTCCTGAAGTCATCCGGACGATCTGACCAGCGAAGCCCTCCCCGCGCAACCGGACCAAAGCGCAAATGAGTTCCTTCCATGCCAACATCATGTACATATATTTCTCTGAAAGGCACCGGAACAGGCATTTGTTCAATTTTACGGGAATCGAGTTTGATTGAAATACTCGTTTCGTCTGCATCTTTAGGCAGGTAAAAATTGGTACGTAAAGTGTTTTCAATCAATTCATACAAACGGCGTAAAACCTCATCATCGGTCACCTGTTGAACTTTCTCCAAACATTCGAAAAACTCCTGCTTTTTCTGTGGCAGAAGCACCTCCTTCCGATAAACTAAATTACCAAAAGAAGGATCAAGAGAAAATCGACAGGCAAATGTCTCAAACAATACGCGTGAGCACTGCGGATGCCTGAGCAAAACCGCATTGATTGTCTCACGGGTCAAAGGCGCACTTAACTGCAGGGAAAGATTTCGATAAAGCTGAAGCACATTAATTTCACGCCATCCTAAATTTGCCAGTAAAGCAAGGCCGTTTAACGGATCATTTTCCGTTTTATGCTGATACACATGCTGAACTATTGCATCCAACAAAGGTTTGTAACGTACCTCGTCGATCTTGATACCGTCGTTACGACTTACTCGAAACGACTGGATAAAGCCCAATGTTTTTTCGTCATTACCGATCCTTGTTGTTAGTTGATCAATCACGTGCAGACCCAGTTTCTGCAGGACAGGCATGATTCTGATTAAATGGATTTTCTCTTTGCTGTAAATGTAAAGCAGTGAAACTGAACCAACGAGAGGAGACGGAAGAGTGAAGGGTTTTAAGTCGAATTGAATTTTCTCTTCGTCTGTCAGCAGTTCCAAATACTGAATATTTTCCAGCGCTTCCACAGCTTCAACACGTGCGCGGTAATGAGAAGGCATCAGTGGAACATAATGTTCATAGAGTTGTGTTCCTTCTTCTCCGGGATGCTGAATGCGCAGTAGTTCACGCAGTTGGGTTTCCCACGGTTTTATCAGTCCACTTATTTCACTCTCAAGCTGCAGCAAATCTAAACCCGGTAAATCTTTTTTGCCCTGCGTATTTTCCTCTAATTCAAATTCAAAATGCAAACGTGATTTCTCACTTCCGCGTGCTTCAAACCATTCACAGTGCCGGTGTGAAATTTTTGCTTTAAGAAAGTCTGCAGTTTGTTCAATCGCTTCCTCAGTTAAAAGTGAGGTAGGCATCACAACCATCAATTTTAAGACACCGGAAACTCTCGTATTTATCCGGAAACAATAGATGTTGTTTGGATTATTGACTGAAAGAAGACTATCGCAAACTTGTATCAGTTCTTTCCTTGATGAACGGAATAATTCGAATTTTGGGGTTGCACTGAAAATCCGGATAACTTCATTGTAATCATAGCTATTCTGCAGCATGTTCCGGTTTTCGAAAATATAGCGCATCTTCTGGTGGATCAGCGGTGTCTCAGTGTTTTTTACGTGCAGTGAACTACCTCTTAGCAAACCGAGAAAAACATGCTCAACCATTCCCAATTTTTCATCCGGAACACGGAGACTCAATATCATCAGGTTCTCAAAACGTAAAACCGGACTGTGGAAATGTATCCGGTCCAATGCAAAAGGGAAATCTGAATGACGCCGTTTCCAAAGATGTTCAGTTAAAACATTCAAAAGTTTGTTGGAAACTTTTGCTAAATATTCCGGCGCCAAAATTCCCTGTCCGGAGTTTTCGAAAGTTTTGATAAATTCCGGAGAATCTGAATCTTTTAATACAAATGTGATAAATCCCATGACTGTTAAATTGTCCAGTTTCAGCCAACCACACAGTTTGGACCACTCACCCTTTGTATCTAAGGAGACTGCACTCACCAATTCAATTTCCTTTTCCATCGATTCCAGGCAGTGCAGCATTTTTTTTCGATGATTATGGACAAGTTGTACTGCCAGCAGATGACCGGCAATCATAGTTTCAATACGTCTTAATAAGACAATGTCAGTATCCGCTTCAATTTCCAGATAGAGATGATCAAAATTTTCAGTATTTTCCTCTGGTAAAATAACTTCTTCTAACTCTTTTTCAGCAGAAAGTACAACACCCATTATTGGATGAAGCTTGCGGTGGATCAGTATATTCATTTTTCGCATCACCGCCTCAACTGTGACGACGATGTAAGGTGCATCCGGTGCTGAAATTTCAACTATTACATGACCGTTGAAGGGTGTTTCCGCCTGTGAATAAGAGAAAGGTTGACAGGGCTTAACTCCAACCATTCCACTCAGTCTGGTTGCTTCCTTAAAAAACTCAAAGCGTTCCTTCAGAAATTCATGCAGCTGTGACTCGTTGTAAGTTTCGCGCATTCTTTCAGACATTCCGCTCAAAAATTGAGTGGAAAATTGCTTGAAAACTGAATTTTCTGCAACATCCAGTTTTATAGATTTTCTTACTTTTTTCTGTTCAACTTCACTCATTCGAGTTTGAAGAAATAGTGATTGAAAAATGCATGGTTAAATTGTATTGTGTCTTTTATTGATCCTTTAATAACCCGCTTTTCACTTGAACTTACAAGATTAAACTTTTTTCGTTTAATAATCATAAAAGACACTTTCTTAAGGAACGACTAAGATTAATAAGTAAAGTAAAATAAAGTTCCTTTCCTGGTTTAAGTCCAGTTCCTAAAGGATCAAGAACTCCTTTTTTTACACTGGTTCCCTCAATTACTGTCTGCACCAATTTTGGCGAAAACTGAGGTTCGCTGAAAATGCAGCGGATTTTTTTCTTTTTGATAGCCTTACGAACTTCAATCAATTTACGGACGCTTGTACCATAGCCTGTGTGTGAGGCGACAAAACCAATGCTATTGAGTTGATAACGCCTTTCAAAATATTGATATGCATCATGAAAAACAATATATGGTATAGATGAAATTTCTTTCATTTCTGCTTTAAGCCGCTGATCCAGGAGATCAAGACGCTGTCCGTATTTATCACCATTTCTTTGATAACTTTGCGCATTAAGAGGATCCATCTCACTCAAAATTTGTACTATTTTATTAGTGATTACTTTTGCGTTGAGTGGGTCCAGCCAAATGTGAGGATCAATTCCGTAAGGTCGTTTAAGGATGTTTTTTGCAGAATTATCATGATCCGTTTGTGGCCCAGTTTTTTGCCACTCTTTTCCTGCACGCAGCAACAACTTCTTAAGTCCTTCAGTTTCCTGCAGCGAAACAAACTTTGCATTGGTTGCCAGAGATTGAATTGGTTTTGCTAAAAATCCTTCCAGCATTTCACCGCCCCAAAAAACAAGATCTGACTTTTGCAAATTTTCCGCTGCACTTGGTCTAAGGGAATAGGAATGTGGTGAAATATTTCCATTTAAAAGAAGAAAAGGTCTGGAAACACCTTGCATGACTCCAGACACAAGTGAGTGAAAAGCTTTGTTAGAAACCAAAACTTTCAAGTCTGAACCTGCCGAAACCGGGTTTAAGTACAGCAGATGGAGTGTTAAGATAAAGCAAAATCCAGTTTTCATTACAATCCAGTTTTTGCTTTGCAGCCTTGCTTTGAAGAGAGAAATGTGATACAAGTAATACTCATTTGAAGATAACTCCGATTCACTTAATTGTCAATGTCAAGCAACAAAGAAACTACTGTGGATTTTCCGCAAACGGAAAACAAAAAACAAATACTGCTTCAGACTCAAAATCTCTCTTTACTTGTCGGTGAGCGCAAGCTGCTATCCAATATTTCGCTTACCGTTTCAAAAGGAGAAATTGTGACAGTGATTGGCCCCAATGGTGCGGGGAAAACAACACTGCTTCGAGTGCTGCTGGGTTTGATTCCAGCCAATTCCGGAAGTATTTTCAAAAAACCGAAACTTCGAATTGGCTACCTCCCGCAAAAAGTTTCTGTTGACCCCATACTTCCGCTGTCAGTCAGTCGAATTATGAACCTTACAGGAAATTTTTCCAGCCTGCAAATCGAGAATGCCCTTGAGGAAACCGGAGTTGATTCATTGAAAAACAAACCTGTATTTCAACTTTCAGGTGGAGAATTTCAGCGTGTGATGTTGGCACGTGCACTTTTGAGAAGTCCGGAACTGCTGGTTCTTGATGAACCTGTGCAGGGGGTCGATTACATGGGTGAGTCAGAATTATATAATCTGATTGGAAACCTGCGTAAAAGCCACGGTTGCGGCGTTCTCATGGTGTCACATGATTTACATGTAGTGATGGCATCCACTGACCGTGTACTTTGCTTAAATCAGCATATTTGCTGTGAAGGCCAGCCGGAGGATGTTAGTAGGCATCCGGAATATCTGAGACTGTTTGGTTTGGATTCCGGCAGCGCATTGGCGATTTACAGTCACCATCACGATCACACACATCATCTTTCAGGAGATTTGCAAGAGGAATAACAATGATGTTTTTAGATGATTTTTTTTGGAGAGCTGTTATTGCCGGAATGGGAGTTGCCATAGTTGCAGGTCCTGTGGGCTGTTTTATAGTCTGGAGAAGAATGTCTTATCTTGGCGACACTATGGCTCATTCAGCTTTGCTTGGAGTCGCGTTTGGAATTTTTCTGGAAGTAAATTTAATGCTTGGAGTATTTGTAGTTTCGCTGACAGTGGCTGTACTGCTTTTTATCTTTCAGCGACAAAAACAACTCGCTAACGATGCGGTGTTAGGTACGCTTTCTCATGCATCACTTGCGTTGGGAATTTTATTGATCAGTCTGATGGTTTGGGTACGCATTGACTTGATGGGGTTTTTGTTTGGTGATATTCTGGCAGTGAACCTTGTTGATCTTTATTGGATTTATGGTGGTGGTTTTTTAATCTTACTGACATTGCTTTGGCTCTGGCGGCCTTTGCTGGCAATTACGTTTGACAATGAATTAGCTCAGGCGGAAGGTGTGTCCGTGCTCAGAGTACAACTGGTCTTCATGCTCCTGATTTCCGCTGTCATCGCACTTTCCATGAAAATTATCGGCATCCTGCTGGTAACGTCGCTCTTAATAATTCCAGTTTCTGCTGCCAGGAGATTTAGCCGAACTCCAGAACAAATGGCACTTGGCGGTATTATAATCGGAATGGCATCGGTTGGGCTGGGATTGGGAGCTTCAATGCAAATTGACACGCCTTCAGGACCTTTAATTGTGATTGCTGCGGCTTTGTTTTTTTTCGCAGCTAATCTTTTTCCGCTACGTAAATTTTAATGAGAAAAAATAAATCTCGCAAGTAATTCACAAACACCAAAATGCCGCATTCAGTTAAGCTTGAAATTACACCGGAGATGATAAAACGCTACAATCGTCCCGGCCCCCGTTATACCAGTTATCCCACAGTTCCTGTCTGGAAAGACGGTAAATTCACAAGGGATTATACCAAATCATTGCAAAAAGAGGGACAAAACGAACAGCCGATTTCACTCTATGTTCACATTCCTTTTTGCCGACAACTTTGTACTTTTTGTGGATGCAATAAAATCATCACCAAAAACCAGAATTTAGTCGAAAAATATTTGACTGCACTCGAACAGGAAATCGCTGGTGTGGCAGAGTGTTTGGGAACGCCTAAGAACTTGGCTGAAATTCATTTCGGCGGAGGAACACCAACTTTTTTGAATCCTCAGCAACTGCAAAGAGTTGTACAGATGATTGTTTCAAGGTTTGACACACAGGAAGAAGGAGAATGGGCTTTTGAGGCAGACCCTCGGGTGACGACAACTGAACAACTGGAGGTCCTCTATGAACTTGGTTTCCGGAGAGTCAGCTTTGGTGTACAAGACCTGGATCAAACCGTACAACGAGCCATAAACCGAAATCAAACTGCAGAACAATCGTGGCAGACTTTAAAAACCGCACGGTCTCTAAGTTACAAAAGTATCAATTTGGATTTAGTTTACGGGCTTCCTCTACAAACAAAACTTGGTTTCCGGAAGACTCTTGAAGAGGTCAATAAAATGCGTCCGGATCGACTGGCGGTTTACAGCTTTGCTTATTTGCCCGGTATGTTCAAAACTCATCAGCGTGCAATCAGGGAAAAAGATTTGCCGACTCCGGAAGAAAAAATTAATATTTACCTGGAAGCAATCAACTTTTTTGCTGAATCCGGTTATGTAATGATAGGCATGGATCACTTTGCACTTCCTGAAGATGATCTTGCACTTGCTCTGAAAAACAAAACCCTTCACCGAAATTTCATGGGCTATACTACTTTGCACAACATGACGCAGATTGGCGTCGGCGTTTCTGCAATTTCAGATTTTGGAGACAGTTACTGGCAAAACACAAAAGAAATTGAGCTGTACATGATAGAAGCTTCAGAAAAAAAACTTAATCCCCGCAAAGGAATGAAGTTGGATAAAGAAGACCAGCTGCGTCGTGAGGTGATTGAAACTCTGATGTGTCATGGTGAAGTTTTGCTTCCGGATTTTGAATCTCGTTACAAAATCGATTTTCGGCACCATTTTTCTCAGGCCTGGACTCAACTGGAGAAATTTAAACAGGAAGGACTCGTAAAGTTAAGTCCACAAAAAATTGAGCTCACACCGATAGGAATGCTGTTTACAAGAAATCTTGCCATGCCCTTTGACCGCCACCTTAAAACACAAGTCTCCCCGAAATTTTCAAATACAGTTTAGCCTTTTTTTGATGTGGAATTTTACTATTTGACAGTTCATCTTCTTGCTTCGGAGTAAAAGCTTTAACCTGAAATTAATGCTTAATTTCTTGTGTAATGTTTTATATCACTTGACAACTTCAGCAAGCTTTACTAGACTGTTAACCGTTGATTATTTAACATTTAAGTTTTACCTGTAATCATGAAAAAACAATTTAGTTCAAAACGTGCATATTACAAAAAGAAGAAAGCTTCCCCTGCACCAACCCGTGAGCAGATAATGGGCGCCATGGAAGATTACCTCAAGTCTGGTGGAAGTATCGAACGAATAGATAGCCCTCAAACAGGAGATTTTAAACAAAAAGCTTACGCAAACTTTGAGGGAGATTACGCAAACATTCTTGAAGAAGAAGAACGCTGGGACGATTTATAAATTCCACCCAACAGCCACTCGCCGATAGTAGTACGTCCTGAACAAACAGCCATGTTTCATAAAGATTTTGTAACAGGAAATTTTGAGATTCAGTGAGGTTTAATTGCCCAAAACAATGGTTTTTTATGCAGCAGGCAAATCCTGATCAGCATACCATTGATAAACTTGCTTCAGTCCATTTTTCAACGAGATGCCGGGCTTCCAACCAAGTGACTTAATTTTGGAAATATCAAGTATTTTTTGCGGGGTTCCATCCGGATGTGACGGGTCAAATACCAAACGGCCTTTAAAACCCACCACTTGCAGAATCGTTTCTGCCAGCTCTGTGACTGTTTGATCCTGACCATAACCGACATTGATTATTTCTGAATCGTTGTAATTTTCCATCAGAAACAAAACCGCATCAGCAAGATCATCTGTATGCAAAAATTCACGGCGTGGAGAGCCGCTCCCCCAGATGGTGACGGTTTTTGATCCGGCAAGTTTTGCTTCATGAAACTTCCGGATCAATGCCGGCAGGACATGTGAATTTTCCGGATGAAAATTGTCGTTGATTCCGTATAAATTAGTAGGCATGGCGGAAATAAAATTAGTCCCGTATTGCAGATTGTAACTTTGACAGGTTTTGATTCCCGCAATTTTTGCGAGAGCATAAGCGTCATTGGTAGGCTCAAGTTCGCCGGTTAACAAATATTCCTCTTTGATGGGCTGTGGGCAAAGTTTAGGATAAATGCAGGAACTGCCCAGGAATAATAATTTTTCTACTCCATTCCTCCATGCTTCGTGTATAACGTTAGTTTGCACAATTAAATTTTCACGCATAAAATCAGCAGGGTAAGTACTGTTTGCGTGAATCCCTCCTACTTTTGCTGCTGCCAAAAAAACATACTCAGGTTTTGTTTCTTCAAAAAATTTTTGCACAGCTACTGTATCGAGTAGTTCCAGCTCTGCGTGTGTACGAGTAATTAGATTATTAAATCCTTTTTGTTTTAAAGCTCTTATGATTGCAGAACCTACCAGGCCGAGGTGTCCGGCGACATAGATACGAGAGTTAAATTTCATTGTAATATTTGCTGTTTTTTCTAGATTATCTTTTCATTTTTTACTCATACAAACCCAAATGAAACCATCTTCAATATGAGTCATGAAAGTGGTTAAAGCGCAAACTTTGATATTTTTCATTAAACCTGAAAAACTTTCCGGCACCCCCTCAGGCATGGTTTCAGCCCAGCGCTTCGCTTCACCGGTTTTGAGACAAAATTCACTGTCATGGAACGGACAGAGAATGGTGCCATTATCACTGACTTGTCCCATGTCCAGCGGAAGATGCATATGGGGGCAAACATTGTCTACTGCAAAAACCTGATCTTCCAAGTTTACCAACAAGATATTTTCAGATTCAAGTCTGAATTTTTTCTTTTCACCAGGCTCAAGGTCTTCAACAGGCAATGTTTTATGCCACTTGTGACCAGAAAAAAATCTGATGGAATCTGACTGTCTGGCAGTTGTTACTCCAATTACTTTCGAGATCTCATATAAAGTTTTACGCTGGCTGGTACCTTTCAATTTCATTCTGACGAAATCCTCAACCTCAACCCTGTCCTTAATCTGCTCATAGGCTTCTTCTGAGATCAGAAGGCGTGTACCTGCTTCCTTGTTGGCAGACTCAATACGACTGGCAGTATTTACAGTTTCACCAATTACCGTAAGACGCTGACTGCTTCCAGTACCTACCATGCCTACAATTGCATCTCCATAATGAATACCTACTCCAATATCAAAAGCTTTTCCAAAACTCTGTTCAAGGTAAGGTTTGAATTCATCCATTGCTTCAAGCATTTCTACACCGGCCTTAACGCTGCGGAAAATTGGGTCACCGGAATTTTCTAATCCAAAAACCGCCAGAATCGCGTCTCCGATGTAATTGTTTATTTGCCCACCGTTTCGAATGATTACCTCTCCCATGATGTCAAAATACCGGTTAAGGATGTACATAATGTCATAAGATGAAACTGACTCAGTAAATGGAGTAAATCCACGGATGTCTGAAAACATGATTGCCGGTTTTCTACTGGTACCAACTGGACCAAATTTTTCCTTGTTCAGTTGGTTGGCAAGAACAAGATCCCTCTTATCCAACAGTAAGCGTCGAAAATGAACATCTCCTGTCACTTCGGTTTGGCAAGCCAACCTGAAACCTGGAGGTAAATCAATTTTTTCCGCAAGAGTTTGTTCTTTTTCATTGGGTGGAGAGCAATTTTCGATACCCTCGCTCACTGCAATTCGGCAGGTCGAGCACCGCCCCATGCCTCCACAAGCATGGAGATGCGAGACATTGTTTCTCAAACAAGCTGTCAGAATAGATTCTCCGTCTTTTATCTCTATTTGGATGTTGTCCGGAGCAATGTTCAACTGGGGCATTTTTTTACTTTTAAGGAAAGTGAGGTTTTAAAAAAACACTGGCGGCAGGAACCTGAATTAACTGAGCTACCTTCAAAAAAGATGCTGATGCTATCATACATTTGATTTTCTATGGTACAAGCTTATTGGGAAATTCAGAGTTTTCTCAGAAAAACATTCTGTTTGTTAAGTACATAAAACAGAAACAACAAAATCCCACAACAAAAGATTCCTTGCTCCAAAGCGTTTTTTCAATGATAGTATATGATAGAAATTTTTGCTTATTTCAACATACCCTGCATGTCCGATCTCATTTTATCCCAGAAAACCATTGAACATCTTTTACGTGGTGATTACCATGAACCGCGTTCGGTTTTGGGATTTCACGAAGCACGCAAAAAAAACCGGCATCGAGTTTGGATCATCCGTGTTTTAGAACCTGACGCCGAGAATGTTTCACTCTTTTGGGAAGACCAAACTGAAGCAGATTCCACTCCCCTGAAACGAATTCACACAGGCGGTTTGTTTGAGTTGAAAATTCCACCTCGTCCGGAACTAAAACCTTACCGTTTGAAAATCATTTACAAAGACGGAAACAAACACATTCGCCACGATCCCTTTTACTTTTCTCCGCAATTCACCGAATTCGACCAATTCCTTTTTGGTGAAGGAAATCACCACAAGCTTTACCACAAACTAGGTGCTCACCCGGTAACGCTGGACGGTGTATCCGGAACTCTCTTTGCGGTATGGGCTCCAAACGCCAAACGAGTGAGTGTGGTGGGAGATTTCAATCTCTGGAACGGAAGTAAACACCCCATGCAAATTATCGGCAGATCCGGAATTTGGGAAGTTTTTATTCCGGAAGTGGCGACGGGAACGCTCTATAAATTTGAAATTAAAACCAGCGATGGTCAGCTTTTATTAAAAAGTGATCCGGTTGCTTTTTCCATGGAACTTCGTCCTTCAACCGCATCAGTGATTACAGAATTGGGCGGTTTTGAATGGAGCGACAAAAAGTGGATACAAGAACGGACAAAGCGAAATCCACTCAGTCAGCCGATTAACATTTACGAAGTGCATTTAGGTTCGTGGCAAAGGATTACGGAAAAAAGCGAACCTTACGAAAACCGCTCATTGACTTATCCGGAACTCGCCGACCGCCTGATTCCGTACGTAAAGGAAATGGGCTACACTCACCTTGAATTGATGCCGGTCGCGGAACATCCTTTTGACGGTTCATGGGGATATCAGGTGACGGGTTACTTTGCGCCTACTTCGCGTTTTGGTTCACCGCAGCAGTTTATGGAATTTGTGGACCGCTGCCATGCTTCCGGATTGGGTGTGATTCTGGATTGGGTTCCCGGACACTTTCCCAAAGACGCTCATGGACTCGCAAGATTTGACGGCACAGCTTTGTACGAACACGAAGACCCACGTCAGGGTGAACATAAAGAATGGGGTACGCTGATTTTTAATTTTGAGCGCAATGAGGTCCGTAACTTCCTTATTTCAAATGCTTTATTTTGGGTTGACAAATATCACATAGACGGAATTCGTGTTGATGCAGTGGCTTCAATGCTCTATTTGGATTATGACCGTGAAGACGGTGAATGGGTTCCAAACAAGCACGGCGGAAATGAAAATATCGGTGCGATTGATTTTTTCCGCCAGCTGCACGAAACGCTGTTTCACTACCACCCAGGTATCCTCTCGATTGCGGAAGAATCCACCGCATGGGGCGGAGTGAGTCACCCGACTTATGCCGGTGGTTTGGGCTTCAATTTCAAGTGGAATATGGGTTGGATGAATGACACTTTGCGTTACATGGAAAAAGACCCTGTACATCGAAAATACGAGCATCATTTGATTACGTTTTCAATGGTTTATGCTTTCACGGAAAATTTCATGCTTTCGCTTTCGCACGATGAAGTGGTACATGGAAAACGTTCACTGTTGGATAAAATGCCTGGTGATGTATGGAAAAAGTTTGCCGGACTACGACTTTATCTCGCTTTTCAAATGGCACATCCGGGCAAGCAACTGACCTTCATGGGAACAGAATTTGGCCAGTGGAAAGAATGGAACGAAGCTGGAAGCCTGGATTGGAACCTGATCGAATATCCGGAACATCAAAATTTACAGGAATGCGTTCGTACGCTGAATCATTTTTATCTGAGCAAGCCTGCACTTTACTCGAATGATTTCGATTCGACTGGTTTTCAATGGATTGACTATCACGATCAGGACAACAGTATTTTGTCTTTCATCCGTCGACCGGAGAAAAAAATTTCTGAACCGGATTTGATTTTCGTTTTCAATTTTACTCCCATACCTCGTGATAATTATTTGATGGGATTCCCGGAAGCCGGTACTTTCATTAAATTACTGGACACAGATGATCCGAAATTTGGCGGATCCGGATACAACAAACAACGAAAAATCGACACTACCCATCAGACATGGCAGGGACAACCGTACCGTGCCGCAGTTAATTTGCCTCCATTAGGTTGTTTGGTTTTTGAAAAATAGCGGGAAAATGAGCCCTCCATCAGAAATCCATGACAAACCATCAAAAATTTTAGAATCGACAAAAAATGCCAAATACACGTAAAGAAATGGAAATAATGTGGGACTTGATTGCCACTTATCGTTCAATGGACCGGGACGGATTGATTGAATCCATCGCAAATCATATTGAGTTTTCACAATGTAAAAACCGTTATACTGCCGAAGACTTTGATATTTATCGTAGTTTTGCCTTGTCTATCCGGGATCGGCTGGTGGAATTCTGGAATGATACCCAGCAGACATACCAGAAAAAACAATGCAAACAAGTCTATTATTTTTCACTAGAATATCTGATAGGGAGAAGTTTAAAAAACAATTTGCTCAACCTGGGCATCATGAATGCGGGAGGAGACGCGATCCGGAAAATTGGTTATGATCTTGAAGAACTTCAGGAACTTGAACATGATGCAGGTTTAGGAAACGGTGGTCTGGGAAGGCTCGCCGCTTGTTTTTTAGAATCGATGGCTACTTTGCAACTGCCCGCACATGGATATGGAATCCGCTATGAATTCGGCATTTTTAAACAGCAGTTTGAAAATGGAGCACAGGTGGAAGCTCCGGACAATTGGCTGGAAGAGGGATATCCCTGGGAAATTCCACGTATGGAAATTGTTTATCCGGTACACTTTTTTGGTCATTTAAAAGATAAAATCAACGAAAAAGGAGAATCAAAACGCTTGTGGGTAGAAACAGAAGAAGTAATGGCAATGGCCTACGATGTCCCCATTGCCGGATTTGGAAATCATACTGTCAATAATTTACGACTCTGGTCAGCAAAACCTTCAAAAAGTTTTGATTTTCAATTATTTAACAGCGGAGACTACATTCAGGCGGTTGAGGAAACGCAACGCAGCGGTATGATTTCAAAAGTGTTGTATCCGAATGATCAAGGATTTTCCGGAAAAGAACTGCGGCTCAAACAGCAGTATTTTTTCGTGGCGGCATCGCTACAGGATATCATTCAGAGTTTCAAAAAACATTCCGAAACTTTTGAGTCATTTCCGGAACATGTGGCGATTCAACTCAATGATACCCACCCTTCGATTGCAATTCCGGAATTGATGCGGATTCTTATCGATGAGGAAGATTTGGGATGGGATGAGGCATGGGATATCACCACGCGTGTTTTTGCCTACACCAACCACACCGTGCTTCCGGAAGCATTGGAGAGCTGGTCCGTTGATTTGATGGGTCGTTTGCTGCCGCGTCACCTGGAAATCATTTACGAAATAAATGATATATTTTTGGAGGATGTAAAAAAACAATTTCCTGACGATGCAGATTTATTGCGGCGAATTTCATTCATTGAGGAAAATGATCACAAGCAAATCCGGATGCCTTATCTTTCGATTGTTGGAAGTCACACGATTAACGGTGTGGCAGTGCTTCACACAGAATTGCTGAAAACTACGGTTTTTAAAGATTTTTATAAACTTTTTCCTGAACGTTTCCAAAATAAAACAAACGGAATAACACCACGACTCTGGCTTCGAAACGCAAATCCGGAATTATCTGAATTAATTACAGAAAAAATTGGTGATGGCTGGATTACGGAATTGCAGCAACTACGGAAACTGGAACCATTTGCCGATGATCCGGAATTTCAAGATTCATGGCGCACAGTCAAACGCCTAAAAAAGGAGCAGTTAGCGAAGTGGCTGAAACAGACCAGTGGTGTTGTAATCGATCCGGTATCGCTTTTTGATGTGCAGATCAAGCGTATCCACGAATATAAGCGGCAGTTGCTGAACATTTTGCACGTAGTATTTCTTTACAACAAAATGCTGGAACATCCAGAACTTCCTTTCGTTCCTCGTACAATTTTACTGGGAGGCAAAGCTGCTCCGGGATATTACATGGCAAAACTCATCATAAATTTAGCCAACGATGTGGCACATTTAGTCAACAATGATCCTGCAATGAAGGATCGTTTAAAGGTTGTGTTTGTGCCAAATTATAATGTTTCAGTTGCAGAAAAATTGATTCCGGCAACGGATATTTCACAGCATATTTCTACTGCCGGAACCGAAGCTTCAGGTACCGGAAATATGAAATTCATCCTGAACGGCGCCCTGATTTTAGGCACAATGGATGGCGCAAATATCGAAATTGCGGAAGAGGTTGGTGCTGAAAATTTTTTCACTTTCGGTTTGAGTTCGGATGAAATCAACAGTTTGGCTGAGTCCGGATACAATCCTAGAGTTTCATACCAGAATAATCCCGAATTGAGAGAAGTGCTTTCGATGATTAACACTGGATATTTTAACCGTGACAAACCACACCTTTACAATGATCTATATAACTCACTGGTTTTTGAGGATAAATACATGCTGCTTGAAGATTTTGCCAGTTATGTTGAATGTCAGCAACGTGTGATGAAAACTTGGGCAGACACTGAAAAGTGGACTAAAATGTCCATTTTGAATACCGCTGCTTCCGGAAAGTTTTCCAGCGATCGTACCATTGCTGAATACGCCAAAGATATTTGGGAACTCGAACCTGTTACTGTTGAACTTCAAGGCAAAAAAGTTTGCTGACAGCAAAGCCCATGCACCCCAGATCTTCCGGAATTCTGCTTCATCCAACCTCTTTGCCGGGAAAACACGGCATCGGCGACTTCGGAACAGCCGCATACAAGTTTGTTGATTTACTCGCTAACTTGAAGCAATCTCTCTGGCAGGTGCTGCCTTTGTGCCCTGTAGCAGATGGTTATTCCCCCTATCAATCTCCTTCTGCATTTGCTGGAAATCCTTTACTAATCAGTCTCGCGTTATTACAGGATGAGGGATATTTGCTTCTGGAAGAATTGGAAAATATTCCTGATTTCTCCCTAGATTTTCTAAATTTTGCGGAAGTTGAAATTTGGAAAACGGGTCGACTTCGGCAGGCATTTCAGAATTTTGAGAATAATGCCACTGAATTGCAGATAAATAATTTTGATCATTGGTGCATATCCCAAGCATTCTGGTTGGATGATTTTGCCACCTTTGCCTCGATGAAAATAATATCCGGTGGATTGATTTGGTCTGAATGGCCGGAAAAATGGAGATTGCGTGAATCCGAGGAAATACAGCTTTTTAGAGAAAAACATGCTTTAGAAATATCATTTCATAAATTCGTTCAATGGCAATTTTTCAAGCAATGGTCATCACTCCGGAAATACGCGAATCAGCAGGGGATAAAAATAATTGGTGATTTGCCAATTTTTGTTGCGTACGACAGTACAGAAGTATGGGCCAATCCAGAGTTGTTTGAACTGGATGAAAATCAGCAACTAAGCGCTGTAGCAGGTGTTCCACCGGATTATTTCAGTGAGACCGGACAGCATTGGGGAAATCCGCTTTATCGCTGGAATGAAATGCGGAAAGACGGATACAGTTGGTGGAAAAACCGGCTGCGTTTTTCGCTGGAGCAATTTGATATTGTCCGGATCGACCACTTTAGAGGTTTTGAAAATTATTGGGAAATTCCCTCTTCTGCCGCAACTGCCGCTGAAGGCAAGTGGAAAGAAGGGCCGGGATTCGCTTTTTTTGAGGAAATGAAAAAAGAGCTGGGAGATCTGCCGATAATTGCCGAGGATCTCGGACTGATTACTACTGACGTGAATGTACTGCGCGAAAAATGCGGATTCCCGGGAATGAAAGTGTTGCAATTTGCTTTTTCTGATGACAACAATTCATATCTGCCCCACAACTACAAAAGTTCAAATACTGTTGTCTATACCGGAACACATGATAATAACACAACCTTGGGCTGGTATAGAGAACTTGGCGACATGGAAAGAGAACGTTTGAGAGCCTATTTAAATAAAGATGTAAAGGAAGACAGCGTTTGTTACGATTTGATTAAACTGGCCTGGAGCTCAAACGCCGACATTGCTCTTGCTCCTTTACAGGATTTGCTAAACTTGGGAGGAGAATGCAGGATGAATCTTCCCGGTACTGCTGGAGGAAAAAACTGGGTCTGGCGTTGTAGGACAGAACCAATGAACGACCTCAAACTTCATTGGATTTTTCAACTCACCGAAAAATACGGCAGAAATCAATAAGCCGCTTTGCCGAACATAAACTCAGAAAAACATTATGAAATGAAACGCCCTGGATTCAACTTACAGTTTCAGCAATTTTCGGAGTAGCAGAAATACCGGTAGAATTTCTAAATTCTTCCAGCAGTAACTTCTCATGGGACTTTGCGGATTCAACGTGTCTCTGTTTCACCAGATCATAACCACGAATCTGTTCTGGAATTTTTGCTATTTCAACAGCCAAAACGTGATTTTTCTTGGAAAATCCACGTAATAACTCCTCAATTGTTTGTTCATATTCCAGTATCAATCGACGCTCCATTTTCCTTTCCACGGTCTTTCCGAATGGATCAAAAGCAGTTCCACGCAGGAACTTGAAGCGTGACAGAAATTTCATAGCAGTCAACATCCACGAACCATAAGCAGTTTTGATCGGCTCACCCGTATGCGGATCACGTTTTGAAAAAATTGGCGGCGCCAAATGCAGCTTCAGCTTAAAATCACCCTCAAAACGCCCACGAATTTTTTTCATAAAATCACCATTAGTATAAAGACGGGCGACTTCGTATTCATCTTTGTAAGCCAGCAATTTGTAGTAGTAAGAGGCTACAGCTTCGGTAAATGCAACACTTCCGGGAACACGGTCAGTTTCAAGAGTTCGTACACGTTCTACCAATTTCAAATAGCGCTGAACATAAGCTTTGTTTTGATAATCCTTCAGAACATCCGCACGGTGCTGGATGAGCTCGTCCAAGCCTTCCGGTGGTTCTTTGAGTCCAAAACCGGCAACGATAGACCCCGTCAACTCGCGAACACGCTTGCCGTCATGGGCTGTTCTACGACCCCAGAGAAAAGCCAGTTTGTTACTTTCCACTGACAAACCATTGATTTCCATGGCTTTTTCAATTGAACTTTGTTCCAACGGTATCAATCCTCTTTGAAAAGCAAAACCAAGCATAAAAATATTAGTGGCAATCGTATCTCCAATCAGCGCGGTCGCCAGGCGTGAAGCATCCAGGAATTCGGTTTGATTTGTACCTGCTATTTTCTGGATGGATTGCTTGATTTGCAGGCTTGGAAAAAGCATATCCGCGTTTTTGGTAAAATCTCCGGTAATCAATTCATAGCTGTTAACTACGAGTTTTGTATGTCCGGGTTTTATAACAGAAAGAGTTTTTTGACCACCTGTCACAACCAAATCACCGCCGATCACTAAATCCGCGCCCTGAGAGGCAATCCGTGGTGAGTGTATGTCATCCGGACTATTGCCAATGCGCAGATGAGATAAAACCGCTCCGCCTTTTTGAGCCAGCCCAATCATGTCAAGAATGCCGACACCTCTTTTTTCAATGTGCGCGGCCATACCGAGTAAAGCCCCAATCGTGACAAGACCGGTACCTCCTACACCAGTTAAAACGATGTTATAGGTGCCGTTGATTTCCGGAAGAGTCGGTTCAGGCAAAAAGGTCCATTCTTCACTCAGGTTTGCGGAAGATGAATTTTTCCTCATTTTTCCACCGATAACACTTACAAAACTTGGACACAATCCGTTGGCACAACTGTAATCTTTGTTGCAAGCCGACTGATCAATCACACGTTTACGTCCAAATTGAGTTTCGAGTGGCAATACTGAAACACAATTTGATTTAACACCACAATCACCGCAGCCTTCACAAACATCGTCATTGATGAAAATTCTGCGTGGAGGATCCGGAATTATTCCGCGTTTCCGGCGCCTTCGTTTTTCCGCGGCACAGACCTGTTCATAAATCAGAACTGTTACGCCTTCAATTTCACGCATTTCACGCTGTACAATGTCCAAATCCTTGCGATCATAAACTTTTACGTTTGCGGGAATTCCGGAACTAAGGGTGAATTTATCCGGATCATCGCTCACAACAGTCACCTGTTTTGCCCCCTCGGCGAACATTTGCTGAATAATGCTCTGAACTGTCATCGGTCCGTCAAAACCCTGTCCGCCCGTCATGGCGACTGCGTCATTGAACAAAATTTTGTAGGTAATGTTTATTCCGGAAG
>DTUH01000017.1 GCA_012964265.1 Candidatus Lambdaproteobacteria bacterium | reverse complement strand
CCAACACGCGTAAATATTCGATCAACCACGGACAGTTCAGCTCTTGATGCAGGTATAAAGCTTCCGCATTGTGCCATAAGTATATTCAAAGCAACTTGACGCATGTAGGTGGATTTTCCAGCCATGTTCGGACCTGTGATCAACATGATTCGACATTTTGTTTCTACTAAATCCAAATCATTCGGAACAAACACTTCACCCAACTCTATTTGCTCAATCACAGGATGACGACTGTCCTTCAAAAAAAGCTTTCTCGGAGCCTGCAAAGGATGCAAACTTGGCCGGACATAGTGATAGTGCTCTGCGACATATGCCAATCCTGCAAGAGCATCGGCAACGGCAATATCCTGTGCGGTTTGCTGAACACGTCTGATGTTTGTGTTGAGATCAGTTTTTAGTTGCTGAAACAATTCATATTCCAATTCACCTATCCGCTCTTCTGCAGTAAGAATTTTTTCCTCAAATTCTTTGAGATCAGCCGTAATGTAACGCTCCGCATTTACTAAAGTCTGTTTACGGATGTAGTCTTCCGGAACAGAGGTTTTATGGACATTGCTCACTTCAAGGTAGTAGCCGAAAACTTTGTTGAAACTTATTTTTAAAGAGCTGATTCCAGTTCTCTCTCTTTCACGCAAAAGCATTTCGTTGAGAAATTGTTTGGAGTTTCTGGAAATATCACGCAGCTCATCCAATTCTGCTGAAACACCTGCAGCAATAAAACCACCTTCCCGCAGTTTGAAAGAAGGGTTCTCCAGCAAACGTTGATTCAGCAACTCTAACAAATCGGTCAGAGGATCAAATTTTTCAGCAATTTTTTTTAATAATGGCGATTGTAATTCTGTCAAATATGTAGGTAGTTTCTGTACAGGCTCCAGTGATTCACGTAATGCCACAAGGTCATTTACACCCACCACAGGTAAAATAATGCGCCCCATAATTCGAGGCAAATCCTGGATGGAGTTCAGACTTTCACGAAATTTTTCACAGAGCATAAAGTTAATCCGAAACTCTTCGATAGAATCAAAACGCTGATTAATTTCCTCAATATCAAGCAACGGCTGACGCAACCACTGCCTGAAAAGCCGCGCACCCATTGGAGTCTGTGTGTGATTAAGAATATGGTAAAGCGTATGTTTTCTGACTCCGGACTGACTTTCAAACAATTCAAGATTCGCTACAGTTGCCTCATCAAGTAGCATCGTTTTCTCAAAAGCATGCCGACGCAACGCCGTAAAATGACTCAGGTCGCATTTTTGAGTTTCCTCCAAATAACGGAGTAACGCTCCGGCAGCAGAAATTCCATGTGGCAAATCATCTACCCCAAATCCGGAAAGATTAAGAGTTTCAAAATGTGCTTTCAAATTACGTTGGGTTGCCTCAGGATCAAAATGATAAGGATCTATAAAATTAAATAGCCCCGTCGATGGAAAAACCTGTCCATCAGTAAAACTTGCCTCCTTTTCCGAAGAGACGGCTGACCTCGAATCAGAAATATTTTCCTTGTCAAGCAACTGTGTCATCCGCTGCACAAGTTCCTCCAGAAATTGGGATTCTGCTTCAGAACGGCTTTGTGTCAGTAGAATTTCCTGGGGAGTGAGTTGGGCAAGAAAATCGTAGAAACGGTGAGTTTCATATAAATTAAACTCTGCCACTTCAAATTCGCCTGTAGAAAGATCGGCAAAGGCAATGCCTAAACACTGGGAACGTAAAACCACATTGATTGCCAATAAATAATGATTGCGGGACGGATCAATCAGTTGTGGCGAAACTGTGGTTCCGGGAGTTACAACTCTGACAACATCCCGTGCAACGAGACCTTGCGCCTTGGCCGGATCTTCCATTTGCTCACAAATGGCCACCTTGTAACCTGCGGCCGTCAGCTTGTTTAAATATTGTTCGTAGGCCCTGTAAGGCACGCCGCACATCGGCAAAGATTTATTTTTATTCCGCGAAGTCAGGGCAATTTGTAATACTTTGGCGCCCACAATCGCGTCGTCCCCGAACATTTCATAAAAATCCCCCATCCGGTAAAACAGGAGTTTATCCGGATGTTCCCGTTTGATGGCATTGAACTGGCGCATCATCGGAGTATCTGCCTGAGGGACGGACATGGGTTTATTTGAGGAGAAATTTAACAATTACGTCAATTTTACAGGCCAAGCTAGCGGGAACAATTTGTGTTCCATCGGTACTCCCGCTGAAAGTTCTGCGGAAAGTCCCGGAAACTCCGGAGAAGTTTCCCAAGTGCGTGGCACATGTCGAATATCATCTCCAAGAAAACGCACCGAAAAAACACGACGAAGCATCTTTGCTCCTGCACCGGTATGCAATGTAAGCATGTGAAATGCAACTGCGTCTCCCGGCTCCAGTTCCCAGCTCAGAATCCGATATTTATCCTGATTACTTTCAATATCAGGAGGTTCCTTGAGGCTGCCTTCAGGAAACCACTTTGCCTCTTTTTTGAGGAAAGTTCGCGGCAAATACCAGTTTTCCTGATGAGAACCCGCGACGAACTCAAGTGTCCACTCCAACGGCACTGGATCAACTGGAATCCAAAAACTGACGTTTTGCTTTCCTCCAATGTTATAGTACGGCTGATCCTGATGCCAGGGAGTTCTTTGCTTTGTTCCCGATTTTTTCACCAGCATGTGGTCATGGTACAAACGTACCTGTTCCGAGCGCATGAGTTTTGCTGCAACCTCGGAAATCTTACTCTTGAAGATTATCCTTTGGTATGCCGGATTTTCCTGCCATGTACAAAAATCTTCGAGAAACCAGCCGGGATCATTTTCATCACTGGCAACCTTAGCACGAGAACTGGGATTAGAGATGTTTGCCTCGATTCCTTCCCGTAAATCCGAAACTTCATCTGGAGTTAGCAGGTTTTTGATCAGGATCGCCCCATCGTTTTCATAGGCTTTGATTTCGGCGTCACTAATAAGTACAGACATTGAGTTGCTGTTCATTCTCTGGCTGCGGCGAGTGACATCAAGTGTTTGCGATAACCGGTCTCACCTTCAGCTTCCCAGGTTTTCAGCAAAGCTGAACCAACGATTGCAATTTCTGATTTTCCCTGCAATTTCCGCAAATCTTGTGGTTCAGACAGACCAAATCCCAAAGCCAAAGGTAAATCTGTGTATCCCCTACATTTTTGCAAAAAATTATTTGCACTTTGGTCCAAATCAGTGTTTTTTCCGGTAACGCCTTTTCTAGCAACACAGTAAATAAATCCGCTGCCCTGCGCACAGATTTTCTGCAAACGCTCATCTGTGTTAGTTGGAGTACAGAGCATGATCGGGTCAAGTTCCTGTTTCCGGCTGAGTTCAAACAAATCTCCGTATTCTTCCAGTGGCAAATCCGGAATGATAAAACCTTCTCCGCCGTTTTTCCGGATATTCGCGCAGTAGTTTTCAAATCCCATGGCAAATGCCGTATTGAAGTAACCCATCATCAGTACCGGAAAATCAAATTTTCCGCTCGCACGCTGCATCAAATCGAAATAATCTTTCCAGCGAATACCATTCCGGAGAGCCTCTTGATTTGCTTTGACAAAAAGGGGGCCGTCCGCACTTGGTTCACTGAAAGGCATTTGCAGTTCCACCAAATCCACATCGGACTCACCCATCGCCTCCAGCATTTTCCAATTCGCTTCCAAAGAGGGATAACCCACCACGACATGGGTCATCAGGAGAATTTTACGTTTGGTGCTTTTTAGACCAGTGGCTCCTTGACTGGGTTCTAGTCGATTTTTTAAATATTTAGTCAGGTTCATGAAAATAGAAAATATAAATTACGAAACGGAATTAGTTTCTTTGGTTCATTACCTTTGCTTTCAAAAACTCCTGCCATTTTTCGTCACCGATGGCTTCGGCAATATTGAAAATGTCTTTGTCCCCGCGACCGGAAAGGTTAATCAAAACCTGTGTTCCATCCGGAATCTGTGGAACTTCTTCAACCACGGCGGCAAAGGCGTGACCGCTCTCTAAAGCGGGAATGATGCCTTCTGTCCGTATTAGCAGTTTAGTGGCAGAAATAACGGCAGCATCAGTGGCAGCAGTAAAGCGAATGCGTTTTTGATCGTGAAGATGACTCAGAATCGGACTAACTCCAATGTAGTCCAATCCGGCTGCAATCGAATGCGTGTGCATCATTTGGCCTTCGTCATCCTGAAAAAAATACGTTTTGTAACCTTGCGCAACTCCGACTGTACCTCCGTAAAAACGGGCGGCGTGCTCTCCGGATTCAAGTCCGTGCCCTCCGGCTTCAACACCGACCAGTTCCACTGTATTATCATCCAGAAACGGCAGAAAAATCCCACTTGCATTTGAGCCTCCTCCGACGCAGGCATAAATTCTGTCGGGTAGTTTTCCGTTTATTTTAAGCATTTGCTCGCGTGATTCCTGACCTATTATGGACTGAAACCAAGCCACCATTTCAGGAAATGGATGCGGTCCGCAAGTTGTTCCCAAAACATAATGCGTTGTTTCCATACTTTCGGCCCAGTCCCGCATGGCTGCGTTGATTGCATCTTTTAGAGTGGCCGTACCCTCGGTAACAGAAATCACAGTCGCCCCAAGTTGTTCCATCCAAAAAACATTCGGACGTTGTCGTTCCACATCAACTGAACCCATATAAATCGTACATTCCAAACCCATTTTTGCTGCCATGGTAGCGGTTGCTACACCGTGTTGTCCGGCTCCGGTTTCTGCGATCACTCTTTGTTTTCCCATACGCTGCACAAGCAAACCCTGTCCCATTACATTGTTCGCTTTATGCGCACCGGTGTGGTTTAAGTCCTCGCGTTTGCAGAAAATCTGAAATTTCCCACCCAGTGATTTTGCAAAATTTTCCAGCGGCGTGACCGGCGTTGGACGACACGAGTAATTTTGCATCACTTCCACATAACTTTGCCAAAACTCGGGGTCGGCCTTGGCCTTATAAAAAGCAGCAATTAATTCGTCAAAAGTAGTGCGTAAAATTTCCGGAATGAACATACCTCCGTAATCACCGTAATATCCGGAAGAGTCAGGAGTAATGGGTTGAGTAGGCATGGTGGACTATATTGTAACTTTATACTTTCTGGTTTATGATTCAAGGTTCGATATTACGTTTCTTTTCTCATTTTGTCAATTAACCGTTGATGAAAAACAAGCTCTCTATTCCGGAAATGGTCATCCAACAAATCTGGGCTGAACAAGATTTTGCACAGGAAAAGTTGAAGACGGTTTCCGGACAAGCAGTGAATATTGAGTTTGCCGGTTGGCACAATTCCGGGAATGGACCAGACTTCCTGGAAGCACGTTTGCAAATCGGGGAGCAGTCACATCTTGGTTCGGTGGAAATTCATGTTGATTCATCCGGATGGTTTGCACATCAACATGAAATAAATCCGGACTACAACTCAGTGGTTTTACACGTCGTTCTTTACCACAATGGTCAACGGAAAATTGAACGGGAAGACGGCCGAAAAATTCCGGAACTGGAACTTGCTCCTTTTATGAGCACAGAACCTCCGACCTCTGAAATGGACGCCCGAGCAAACTTGAAGCTTTTCGAAGAACTTCCGGGACGTTGTGGGGTGGCGGCAGTTGAGAATGACGCAGGAAAGCTAAAAAAAATTATCGGCCATGCCGCGGAGAAGCGCATTCAGGAAAAAATGCAAGTGCTGCTTAATCGCTGGGATGAACAAGATCCGGAGGAATTGTTTTTTCAGTTGCTGTTCAAATCATTAGGTTATTCACCTTTTGCACAAGTTTTTGAAGAATTGGCAAAACAATACCAGTTTCGGGAACTCCGTCCATTGTTTCGTCAGCCTCAACGTACAACACGAACCCTTGTACTTTCACGCTGGTTTGGTGCATGTGGTCTGTTCTCTAAAAATCTAACCATTGCAGATCCGTCTGTACGTCACGAATTTCTGCAATGGAAATCTGCCTGGCAGGGACTACCGGAACATCCGCAAGTTTCCAGTAAAATTTCGATGGTGTTTCGTCCACAAAATTCACCCGAGCGGAGACTGCTTGGTATGTTTCACCATTTATACCGTGTTTCAAATGAGGGATTGCTCAAGCGCTGGCTGGTTTTGTTACGCGACTTGAGTCTCTTTGCGGATGAAAAAGAATTACGGCAAAAGGCTCTGGCTGAAACAGAAACGCTATTTTCAACTCCTGATTGGGAAGTTTGGCAGCAGCACCTTGTTTTGGGAAAATCAATGCAGACACATCCCGTACAACTTGTTGGAAAAGACCGTCAAATAATTCTTTGGGCAAATGCGGTTTTGCCATTTTTCCTGGCCTTTGCACGTTACCAAAATGAGCCGGAGCTGGAAAAACTACTTTATCGATTATTCATGATTTTACCTGCTGAAGCTCCTAACAGCAAAACACGTTTCATGGAAAAACGTTTATGGTTTTCAGAATTACCAAAATCTCCTAAACTAAAGTTGAACACGTTTGGAAATCGGCAAGGTTTGATTCAAATTCAACATGATTTTTGCCGTAACTTTCATCAAGGTTGTGTTCGTTGTGAACTTCCAGGACTGATAGCAGGCTGAAGCGAGCATGAAAAAAACAAGCACAACTCACAAAAATTATTTTTCTTCTTTCTCCCTTTGTGCCTTAGTGCTCCTCTCGGCCTGTACCACGCTGACACTTTCTCAATTTGAAGTACAGCGGCCTTCCAGAATTACTGTTCCGCGTGAGGTAAAAAAAGTGTTTATTCGCGCAGATTTGGTGGATGAAACAAATGATAAACTTGGCATTAAAACTCTAGTACTTCAAGAACTTGCCAAGGAACTCAATCGTTTTGGGCGCTTCAAAGTCAGTGTGGTAAACACTTTTGACGTGAGCCAAATTGATTCCGAGAAAGAATCTGTTGCCATTATTCAGGGCGAAGTCATCAGCGGAGGTGAAGTGGACCGTGGACAGTTCACAGACCTCGCCACCTGCACAGGAGGGATCAGCGGCAGATTATCTTCTTTAGGTGCAGCTGAAATTGCGAAAGAAGCGATTACTTTAGATAATTGGAGAGGTTATGTTTGCCGAAAGGGTACTTTTGCCAGTAATGTAGCTGAACTGGCGCTTTTGTCGGCATTTGCCCTGGCCGGTTTGAACGAAGTCATTCCGCCTAAAAACCAAGTCATTCGGACCTATAAATACAAAAATCTTTCGCTTTTCGCCCAGACAAATTTCAGTTTTACAGTGATTGGCCTGAACAGAGAAACATTGGCAATTCGTTCCGATTCTGCCAGCTTTGGACGCAACATTACTGAAAAGAATTCTTACCGCAACATCAAAGAAAGCCACCTGATTTCCCTGACTTTGGGCAGTCTGATCAGTATCACCAGAATTCCTATTTTTCCAATTCCATTTCGCGAAGTTGCCCTTGCAGGACGCAGCAATCCAAAACAGACATTCTATAGCAAAAAGCGGTTGCCTGTGCCAAACACAAATGACTTGGCTCCCAAAGAAAAAAGGCAGGTAATTCAGCAATTGGTGAAAAAAACACTGAAATCATTCATCCGTGCAATTTCTCCGTACAAGGTAATGGTTGTAGCAGAAGTCGCTACCGGTGGTGTGACTGAAGCCGGGGATTTGCTCAAAGAGGGAAAATCCAAACTAGCCCTGAAGTTAATCGAAGCAATTCCGGAAGGAGAACGCGCTTCGGAGGATTGGTATAATTTGGGTTTGGCCTATGAAGCTGGCGCTGTCAGTCCGGAAGATTACGAAGATGCCCGGAGATTTTATATTACAGCTCTTGAGAAAAGTCCGGGTACAAAACTTTACGCACAAGGTGTTGGCCGTACCCGTCGTTATCTTGTTGAAACAAGAACACTGGCCAAACAAACTCAAAAGTAAAAAAACGTGTATGAAATATTTGAATAACTATATCTTTAATCATATTTTGTATTTTTTGTTGATCTGCGCTTTCTTGTCGACGAGTTGCGCGAAAGCTACACTAACTGTACGTTCACCCGCAGAAATCAATACCATGGATATCAAAAATGTTGCAGTAGGTGGATTCGAAATTGGCCACATTTTGCTGACATATAAAACCGAGAGAAACGGTGTCTGGAAAACTCACCCTGTTTTGCTAAACGAAGACCAACAAAAATCCATCAGCCGTTCGGTACGGGCACGGGTAATTAATTTGTTAACCGCAACTCCGTACTTCAAAGTAGTTTTTACGGATGAATTTGAAAAGCTGGAAAATGACTCTGCCCTTCAGCAATTAGTTTCGGTGCGCGGATATAAAACTCAAGATGTTGATGCGGTTATCAGTGGAAAGCTGTGGCTTGAAATCGAACGTACGGATGGAGTTGATTTGAGCAAAGAAGGTTTGGAGTATTTACGGCCACCTCGTTCCAGGCGCAGCCTCGGCTTAAATTTAACAGTCGATCAAGTAGTTTGGTGGCCATACAAATCAACCCGCGGCACATTGGGACTTGAAATAAAAATGACTCGTTTGGAACCAACAGAAGTTGTGGCGACCACTTTTGAAACTCGAACATACTCGCAGAGGATTGGAGGAAGAAGCAGTGAAAGTTTTCAGCAAATTGCTGAGAGTCTCACTTCTGTGCTGGCCTCATCGAAAACTTCCAGGACTGATACCATCGAAACCTCAACGGAAGTTCTTCCTTCCTTTGAGCAAATAATCGCGGACCTGGCGCTTTCCATTGCCAGCGGTTTTGTCCGTAGAGTTGCCGTCACAGAAAAAACTGTCAGCTACCCAATTGCTGATGGTACATTCCAAAATTCTAAAATATTAATTGAAGCTGGCGCGTTCGATTTGGCAATCGAACAGTTGCAACATGCCACTGCTGAAAATCCTGATCCGAATGATCTTTATAACTTGGGACTTTGCTTCGAAGCAGTTGGAGATTATGGACTAGCTCAGGTAACCTATAGAGAGGCCTGGCAGGCTGATCCGGAAAGCCTTCTTTTTGCTCAGGGACTAGGACGTATCGAAAGACTTAGGCGTGAAAATCCGCAACTTCAGAGACAGCTTGAATCGCGCTAGTATGGTTCTGGAAAATCTACAACTGTTCTATTTTATGTTATGAAACTCATATCCTCGCCAATTTTGTGCTGCTTTTTTCCCGAAAAACGGAAAGGCGTTAATGCGTCTAAATTCAGAACTTTAATCATTTTGTGCTTTTTTGCGATTTTACAAAATGCATGCACAGCTAAAGTTAATTTTCAAATTGAGCGTCCACCCGTTCAACTGGTTAAGGGCATCAACTACATTGAAGTTGGTAATTTTCAAATTGTCTCCGGACAAATTATACTTCCGGGCACAACTGTATCAAAATCAAAACTGGGTTTTACAAGAGATGACAAAATATTAAAACCAACCATCTCCAAGTTAACTTCAAATAAATCACAAGCACACCAAATTGCCGATTTGCTGAGAGCAGCACTGGTACACGAGCTTTCCCTGCAATCTCCTTATCGACTGATCAATACAACCGGAAAGAAAACCGGATTTAGCGGCGTACTCCCGGATGCGACTGAAGTTGCTATTCTGAATGGAAAAGTCAAATATTCTGAGCAGATAATTGAATCCGAAGAGGCTCTTTCATATTTTACAAACATAAAAAACAAAGGAGCTACTCTCGAACAATCTTTGCTGGCAAGTGCTATTTCGATGGGAGCGGAGTCATCCGGAACTGGTTTTTTGATAGCTACTCCCTATGTGGAACAAATAGCCGCTCTTGAAGTTGAATTTTCTTTGCTCCGAAAAAGTGATGGAAGTTATGTTATTCCACCACAAAGCTTTCGTACTTACTTTGTTCGAAAGTGGGGAGGCGCTCCCGAAACTTCTCATTTACCAGGTAAAATTAAAAACGCCATTTTAAATAACTATCAGCAAGATGAGGATTTATCTGAATCTCTATTGTCAAGAATAGACCGGGCCGGTTTGTCATTTACAAACCCTACTGAATATTTTGCCAGAGGTTTCAACCTTAGACAGAATGTCCAAGTTCCGCAAACATCTTTGGAACTAAAAATCAGACTGGGGAGACAAGTTGCCCGAGAATATGTCAAACAAATCAGTCCATATCATGAAACTGCAGAATTACTCGTTCAGGATGGGAATAGCATTGCAGCTACACTGATCAGGGGAAATGCCTATCAGGAGGCGGTTTCATTTCTGCAAGGTTTGGATGAGCGTTCAGCTGCAGACGAGTATAACCTGGGATTGTCTTTTGAAGCCGGAGGAAAAATTTCACAAGCAAGAAAGCACTATGAACTTGCCCTGAAAAAGGACGGCAATAATGAAGAAATTAAAGCGGCAGTAAAAAGGACCCAAAATTAAATCGTGGGGTTAGCCAAAAATATTGGAAACCCTTTGATTACTTAAGATCTGCTAATTCCTTATGAGGATCATTCTTCATATCAAAGAATGGTGTAGGAATTATCAACGCACGTGAAATGCGCTCCAAAGATGCTTCTGTGACTTCTGCTGCATGCGATTCCCAACTTTTTACAGTTTGAATTGCAAATCCATGTTCATAGGCAAATGCCTCAATCGACATGCCTCTCAGCAAACGGGCATATTTAATGCGATCACCAATCCGGTCGAGATCAAGGTCATTATCCAACCCCATTTCCCGCACATCAATCGCTAAAACTTTTGCGATTTCACTGTATTTCGTCAGTTTGGGTGTTGAGTGTCCAGTTTCCCAATTTTTTACAGCAGTCAGTGAAACACTGAGTTTTCGGGCAAACTCTTTGCGAGTCAACCCAGACTCCTCTCGCCACTGAGTCATTTGTTCACCAAATTCCATTTCGCTCTTTTTTTTTGTTTATCTTTTGATCGCGGCACATGAATGTTGTTTACTCCAACGTGCTGCTTAAATTTAATTTATTTATTTTGAGTTCTTGTTAAAACAAGAGTCTTGTCCGTTTCGTTCTTTGAACACCATGAATTATCAATCAAATTTTCATGAATGTCAACAATTTTATGGAAATACTCAGGATAACTCACCTGCTGAAAATACAATCGAAGTTGAAATTGTTTTCTTCACTTCCCGAAACCGTCATGTTCACCTTACAACTTTTTTCATCATTTTTTTGTTTTGATTCTCAATAATGAGGCAATCCTGTTTGTACAAACCAGTTACAAAATATTGGAAAATTTTAAAATTTTAACCAGCAATAAGTTGAATGAAATTCTTTTGAAATTAATATATTTCGGCTACGAAATTAGCATTCAATTGTCAGGCAAACGTCTTTATACTTTTCCCTTAGTAAGTTTTTCTGGACTTTCCCCATCGTATTTCTTGGTATTTCCGGGATTACGATCAGCTTTTTAGGTTGTTTGTATTTTGCAAGAGATTTGCTGATATTTTGTTTGATTTCATCAAGATTAGGAGTCGTATCATTTTCAGGAACCAAAATACCTACAACTGCTTCTCCCAAGTCTGCGTGAGCAACTCCAATCACCGCGCTTTCCAAAACACCGGCTTGATCATCAAGTAAAAGTTCAATCTCTTTCGGATAGATATTATATCCACCCGAAATGATCACATCCTTGTTTCGTCCCACTATATGAATATATCCGTCACTATCGATCTTACCTAAATCCCCCGAAATAAAAAAACCATCTTTGCGTAGTTCTTCAGCAGTCTTCTCAGGCATCTGCCAGTAGCCCTTAAACACATTTGGTCCGCGAACTTCTATTTCACCTATTTCACCGTCAGCCAGGACCTTGCCTGTTTTCGAATCAGTGATCTTGATTTCGACTCCCGGCAATGGAAACCCGACGGTTCCGGTACGTCGTTCACCCACATAGGGATTGGAAGTATTCATGTTTGTTTCCGTCATACCATAACGTTCCAGGATACGGTGGCCTGTTCGTGTCTCAAATTGAACATGTGTCTCAGCCAAAAGCGGGGCGCTTCCGGACACGAAAAGTCGCATGTGCTGTGTTATATTTTTGGTAAATCGAGGATCATTCAGAAGCCTTGTATAAAAAGTAGGCACACCCATCATCGTGGTTGCACTTGAAATATTATTGATTATGAAATCTAAATCAAACTTTGGAATGTAGATCATTGAACCACCAGCTAAAAGTGTAACATTGGTAGCCACAAATAAACCATGTGTGTGAAAGATGGGCAAAGCATGTAGCAACACGTCCATGGCAGAAAATTGCCAAAGATCGACTAATGTTTGAGCATTAGAAAGAAGATTGTTCTGACTTAACATCGCTCCCTTGGAACGTCCTGTGGTTCCGGATGTGTACAGGAGCGCAACCAGGTCATCGCCATCACGATCAACAGTATTGAACGAATCAGACATTTTCTGTGAATGATCCGCAAAAGTACCTGTACCGTCTGCATTCAGTGTCTTCAGCAAAGCACCTGATTGCTTGGCAACAGGAACAAGTTCATCTTCTTTTGCACCTCGACCAATAAATAGATTTGCACCGCTGTTTTCGACGAAATATAAAACTTCGTGTGCTGTATATGCGGGATTTAGCGGAAGGTAAACCAGACCGGATTGAACACAAGCCGCATAAACAGCCAGCGCTTCTGGAGATTTGTCAATTTGAACTGCCACCCGGTCACCGACTGAAAGCCCTAGTTGTGTAAGTGCATTCGCATACCGACCTGCCATTCGGATAAATGAATCATGGTTGATCGTTTTTCCATTTTCCAAATGCAGGAATGGTGTAGTTTGTCCGGCGTGTTTTCCAAACAAAGTGTCATATAATGGATTTGACATAGCTGGCTTTTAATTGTTGTATTAAAATATTTTTCAGTAATTTTCACTGCAATTTGATTGAGTATCTTAATCAAATTTCCAATGTGCCTATGTACCCTGAAGAAGTAATTTGTCTAAACAGTTTCAGCTTAAATGAGCTCCCCGCAAGAAGTAACGACGTTCCGGACGCCCCACTCCTCCATAATTCACATCAACATCCAGGATAGTTTGGGAAACCAAAAATTCCAGATAGCGCCGGACAGTGGTGCGGCTTGCTCCGATGTGTGAGGCAACTTCTTCCGAAGTCAACCTCAAATCTTGCTGTGAACTGAAAACCTGCCTCACCTTCTCTAAAGTGAGTCCGTCAATTCCTTTGGGTAATTCTTGTGACTCGTGCAAGTTACTGCTACTTCCGGCATGAAGCGCTCTGTCTACTTCTAACTGGTCCAGTTGCTCAATTTTTGAAAGTTGGTTTTTGGTTTGCCGGTAGCGTTGTAAAGTAGTTTGAAAACGTGACAAAACGACCGGTTTCAGGATGTAATCAAAAACACCTCCGTGCAAAGCTTCATTAAACAAATGAACTTCTTTTGCGGCAGTGATTGGAATGACGTCTACCCGTTTTCCGTGCAGCCGAGCCTGTTTGAGAAATTCCAATCCGTTTCCTTCCGGAAAGAAAATATCCAGCAACATCAAATCCGGTTCAAGCACATCGAGTTGCAATTGGGCATCTTCAAGAGTATTGGCAATGCCTACAACTTCAAAACCCTCAGTTTTTTCAACGTAACGTCGGTGAATTTCCGCAATCCGAACATCGTCGTCAATGATCAAAACACGTAGGCTCATACAGCATCTCCTGCGGAATTAGGATATTTGGGAATATATATTGTAAAGCGCATCCCTCCGATTGAACTCCGGACTACTGTCAAATGACCTCCAAGATATTCCAAATTTTCGTGAACCAGTGACAACCCAATTCCTCGTCCTGTGCCGGACTTGGTAGTAAAGCCATGTTTCATTGACATGTCAACCAACTCATCTTCGATTCCGGATCCGGAGTCTTCCACTTCGAAAATAAGATCGTTGCCGAAATCTGTCATTGAAAGTTGCACCAAACGTTTTCCGGAAGTATTTTCCTGGGCTGCTTCAATGGCATTTTCCAGCAGGTTCCCCAGAATGCTAACAATTTTTTCACGGCTGATATTTTCCGGAATATCGATCATCCTGCTTTCTGTATCGAGTTGAAAATTTATCCGCAATTCCTGCGCACGGTTGTACTTTCCGAGAATAATTGCAGACAATAACGGTTCTGGAACTGTCTTGGCCAATGTTCCGAGCAACTCCTGATAACCGGAAGTTTCACGTCCAATCAAATCAAGTGCTTCCCGGTGTGAGCCAAGTTGAATCAGGCCTGCTAACGTATGAAGTTTGTTGGAATATTCGTGGGTTTGCGCTCTCAGTGCCTCCGAGTATTCCTGAATTTGCGTCAGTTCCTGAGCCAACCTGTCAATTTCCTGTTTGCGACGGAAGCTGGATACTACACCTGTGACTCGTTCATTTTGCCAGATTGGAACACGGTTAACCACAACTTCAATATCTCCAATCATCATTTCCTGATCGAATTGTTCTTCTCCGCTTTTCAAAACTTCAAGCATTCTTGTTTGAGGTAAAATTGTCTCAATTGGAGTTCCAATTCCCGATTCAGGCGGAATACCCAAAATCTTGGCTGCTTCATGATCGAGCACGGTAACTCGACCTTCGTCGTTGATGGCAACAACTCCTTCCCGAATCGAATCCAGTATCGCATTACGTTCCCTGAATAATCTTGCAATCTCGGCTGGTTCCAAACCAAAAATAGACAATTTCACGTCCCTCGCGATTAGCCAGGTTCCAAGACCTCCCAATAAAAAAAGACCACATACCCAAAGTAGGATTCGCTGCAAATAACCCTCCGTTACCTCTTGTACTGTTTCCTGCAAATATCCGACAGACACTACTCCGATCACCTTACCTGAATCACCAAATACCGGAACCTTTCCACGCATCGAGGGGCCAAGTGTTCCCACCGCTTTTGAAATATAGGCTTCTCCGCCTTCCAACGCACGGGCATTATCGCCGCCGACCATGAACTTGCCTATCCGTTCAGGAACGGGATGACTGTAGCGTTTGCCTTCGTGATCTCCAACCACCACAAATCGTGCGCCGGTTGATTTTCTTACTGCTTCAGCATAAGCCTGGATCTCTGTCGATTCCTGGTTCAGTAAACCTTGCTGTACTTCTGCTGTCAGAGAAACTGCCTTTGAAACATTCAGGGCATTGCGTCCAATGTATTCCTCCAGAATTGAGGTAACAAGAACGGAAACGAGCAACCAGGTGATGCTGACCAGTACGCCCAGCAAGAGCGACATCAGAAGCAACATCCGTCGGTGCAGAGTACGTGGCAGTAAAAAATTAGGCAGTGAAATTGTAGGAAAAGAGCTCTTCATAATAATTTCGGGTATCAATAGCGCAAACTCAAAAGTTGGATTTTACCGAACGGGTTGTGGTCAGTTGAGAGTTAACCCGTTTTAGCATCGAGCTGATTTTCCGGTGCTGCGCGTTTGAACACGTCCAGATTCATGCAGTGATCCCAGATGGATTGGATGCGAGGATAACCGGAAAGATCGCACTTAAAACGCAGTCCATTGTAAACCTGTGGTATTAAGCAGACATCAGCCAGGCTCGGCCTATCGCCAAAACAAAAATGACCCTCAGAGTCGGAATTTTTCAAAGTTTTTTCAAATGCGTTAAAGCCTTCCGCAATCCAGTGTTGATACCAGATAGATTTTTTTTCTTCCTTCAAACCCAACTCATTTTCCAGATACTTAAGAACTCGTAAATTATTTAAGGGATGCATCTCCATTGCAATTTGGTGAGCCATGCCGCGGACATGCGCACGTCCCTCAATACTGGACGGTAACAGTTGAGGTTCAGGATGAAGTTCTTCAATGTACTCAATGATGGCGAGGGACTGAGCGAGAAACCGACCGCTTGACTCGAGAACTGGAACCAATCCCTGAGGGTTATGATGAAGAAAAGATTCGTTTTTTTGTTCCCCGATTCGCAAATTAATTGGAACAGATTCCCAGTTCAGAGATTTGAGTTCCAATGCAATACGCACACGAAAGGCGGCAGACGAGCGATAATAACCGTATAATTTCAACATGTTTTACTTCTCGTTGACCTAAACGAATTAATTCCGATAAGGCTGAACCTGCTGCTCGATTTCGCCAAAAATGGAGTCACCTTTTGAGTCAAACATTTCAATACTAACGCAGTCGCCGAATTTCATAAATTCGGTTTTCGGTTTTCCATCGGCAATTATTTCGAGCATCCTGACTTCTGCAAGGCAGCAAGAGCCGCTGGAGCGATCGACATTTGAAACCGTTCCGGAACCAATTATTGTTTCGGAACACAAAGCCCTGCTTTTTGCAACATGAGCAATCAAGCGCGGAAAATTAAAAGTCATGTCAACACCGGCGTTGGGTTCTCCAATCAACTTGTCGTTGAGAGTTACACGCAAGGGCAAATGAAGTTTTCCGTCAGACCATGCTTCTCCGAGAGCATCCGGAGTTACAGCCACCGGAGAAAAAGCGCTTGAAGGTTTTGATTGATAAAATCCGAATCCTTTTGCCAATTCTCCCGGAATCAAATTACGAATAGAGACATCATTAACTATCATCAATAATTGAATGTGTTGACCAGCTTCTTCTTCCGGGACTCCCATTGGAACATCATCCACAATTACTGCAACTTCCGCTTCAAAATCAATTCCCCAGGCTTCTTCAGCAATTTGAATGGGCTCCATAGGATCCAAAAAAGTATCCGAGCCGCCCTGGTAGACCAATGGTTCACTCCAGAAACTTTTCGGCATTTCAGCATTGCGGGCCTTGCGTACCAATTCCACATGATTGACCTAAGCACTGCCATCCACCCAGTGAAACGCTCTTGGTAAAGGTGAAGCACAGGTGGAGGGATCAAAAGTTTCGAAAGAAATTTTATTTGCTTCCAGTGCCAGATAGGTCTCACGCAAAAGAGGCTCACATTTTGACCAATTGTCCAATGCACTTTGCAAAGTCGGTGCGATTTCTGTAACAGACACACAACTGTTCAGGGCTTTGTGTACTACCACTAAACGGCCGTCACGTCCGCTTTTAAGGGATGCCAGTTTCATTTATTCTTCCTTACTGTTGATTTTATTGGTGCTGAATGAGCCGTCGTGCAGCCATGCGGCGTGATTAGGAGCTTTCTTGGTCTGATCCCATTCTGCAATCATTGCCGGAGCTACTTCATGCAGATTTTCCAACATTCCGGCTTTAGCTGTATTTGTAGCCAGTTCCAGTCTGTGTCCGTTAGGATCAAAAAAATAAATGGATTTGAAGATGGTGTGATCCACCGGCCCTAACGCATCCAGACCTTCAGCTTCAATATGAGTCTTGGCTGCCAACAAGGTGGGCAAATCCTCAACCTCAAAAGCTATATGCTGTACCCAATCCGGAGTGTTTGGGTCTTTCTGCATGGGCGGCGAGTTTGGGATTTCAAAAAACGCCAGGACATTACCGTTACCGGCATCCATGAAAACGTGCATATAAGGATCGGGTTCTTTTGTAGAAGGCACTTCATTTTCCGCAATTGCCAGTTGGAAATCCATCCCCATTACTCTCTGATAAAACTCTACAGTTTCCCTGGCATTATTACAACGGTAAGCCACATGGTGAATACGTTTAATATCCACTTAATCCTCCTTAGTTTTCTTTGTTTTCAATCACACCGCGTTCCATTTTGTCGCGTTCTATGGATTCAAATAATGCTTTAAAGTTTCCTTCTCCAAAACCATCATTTTTTTTGCGTTGAATGAATTCAAAAAAGACCGGGCCAATCATGTTCTCAGAAAAAATTTGCAATAACAAGCGCGGTGCTCCGTTTTTGGTAGATCCATCCAACAAAATTCCTCTCGGTTGCAATTCCTCCAGAGGTTCACCGTGACCTGGCAAGCGCTCTCCCAACATTTTGTAATAAGTCTCCGGCGGGGGTTTCATAAATTTGAGACTCCGGGCTTTGAGTTTGTCCCAGCTTGAAAAAAGATCATCTGTACCCAGTGCAATATGCTGGATTCCCTCTCCATTATAGGCCATCAAATACTCTTCAATTTGCCCTGTTCCCTGTGAGGCCTCCTCATTCAGTGGAATTCGAATGCGACCATCCGGAGCAGTTATTGCTTTTGAAAAAAGTCCCGTATGCTTTCCTTTAATATCAAAATAGCGTATCTGACGAAAATTGAATAGATGTTCGTAAAAATTTGCCCAGTAATCCAAACGGCCACGGCAAACATTATGCGTAAGGTGGTCGATCGTTTTAAAGTCACAGCCTACCGGATGCAATTCTGCTCCTGCTAAAAAAGTGAAATCGATGTCGTAAATTGAAGAACCGTCCTGGTAACGATCTATCAAATACAGAGGAGCCCCGCCGATTCCTTTGATAGCGGGTAAACGTAGCTCCATCGGGCCAACCGGAATCTCAATCGGTTGCGCGCCCAACTCAAGGGCACGTGAGTAAGCAGCTTGAGAGTTTTTTACACGAAAAGCCATTCCGCACGCAGAAGGACCATGTTCCTCCGCAAAAAAATAGGCTGAACTGTTTTTCTCATAATTGATAATGAAGTTGATTCCGCCCTGACGGTAGAGTTTAACATCTTTTGATTTGTGATTGGCGACATGCGAAAACCCCAATAATTCAAATACCGGTTCCAGCAAACCGCGTTCTGGAGATGCAAACTCCACAAATTCAAAACCGTCCAAACCCATCGGATTTTCAAATAAATCAGTCATTTGACTACTCCTTTATTTAAACTATAATAATTGGGCATTTCTAAAAACCCTTGCAGGTAAAATATCTCAGTAGGTGTGTTTACTGAGAACTATTGACTCCAGTCCCATTTAACGAATCAATCGTTGGACTTCCCTGGTTTTGTAGTTCCTTGCAGATTGTATAAACACTCATCACATCCTTTTCCACACAGGAAATGGGTCCTACTGAAACCCGTATCACAAACTGTTCGTCAACAAGTGTTTGAGTGAGGTAGGTTCGGCCGTCCTCATTAACTGCGTTCAACAGATTTTTTGTGGCCACATTAGCATTTTGCCCGGCGGGGCAATACTGAAAGGTAAACAAACCAAATGGGCAGTCAGTTACGATTTTATACTCCGGGTCCTGGTCATATTTGCGTGCCAATTTTTTCGCCCAGGCTACATGGTTTCGTATCATGCCCTGTAACCCATCAAGACCCTCTGCACGCATCACAAACCAAATTTTCAAAGCCCGGAAGCGACGTCCCAACGGTATGGTCCATTCATTAAAGTTGGTGACTTCTTCTGCGTCCAGGGTTTGCAGGTAGGCGGGTCTTAGACCCAGTGTATTTACTTGTGGCGTAGGGTCTGCCAAAAACTGCACCGAACAATCAAACTGGGCACCCAACCATTTATGGGGGTTAAAAACAATGGAATCGGCACCATCGACGCCCTGCCAGTACTGCCGGAATTCAGGGCAAATCATGGCCGACCCGGCCCAGGCTGCATCCACATGGGTATAAAGATCAAACTCCTTAGCCAAGGCAATGATCTCAGCAATGTTATCTGACGCACCGGTTGAGGTGCCGCCGACACACAATACTACACCCGCAGGTACATAGCCTTTCGCCAAATCATCTTCAATCTGGCGGCGTAATACTGACACATCCATGGACATATTTTGGTCTACGGCAATTTTAATGAGATTTTGCTGGCCAATACCAGACAAACGCACTCCCTTATCCACCGAACTATGGGTTTGACTGGACGCATAAATACGTAATCTCGGTGCGCCGCTCATACCTTCAGTCAGGCCTTTAAAATTCAAAGTTCTTTCGCGCATTGTCAATACCGCGCACAGGGTAGTGGTGGTGGCGGTGTCATGAATGGTGCCGGTAAACCCTTCCCGTAAACCCAATGCCTGCCGCAACCAATCCACCATTACCTGTTCCATTTCTGTAGCGGCAGGTGAGGTTTGCCATAACATGGCCTGTGCACCCATGGCATTGACCAAACTCTCAGCCAATATTGAAGCAGGTGCGGCGTTTGAGGGGAAATAAGCAAAAAAACGCGGATGCTGCCAGTGGGTCATGGAACTTGGTACTATACGTTTAAAATCGGCCATGATGTCGGCCACGGGCTGGCTTGACTGAGGCGGCGAGAGGGGTAATAATGCCTTAAATTTTCCGGGTGACTGCTTTGGTCTGAGGGGCTGGTCGTCAAGCTGCTTGTAATATCCTTCTACCCATTCGGCAGACTTTTTTAGCCAATATCCCAATTCGCTGTATTTCACGAAAATATCCTCAATAATTTTATGTTGATAATTTAACTACGCTTCGCGACTCTTTTAGGCCGGTCATAAAGATGTTGTCTCTGCTAACTATTTGCTTGCCAATGCATTCAGTAACGTTGTGGCTTTAGAGTCAAGATCCAAGCAGAATTCATGGCAAATAAATTCGTCTTTGAAGCAGCATTTAACGAATACATTGTAATATTTCTGGGTTGAAATTATCAATTGTGAACAAAATGAACTAAATGAAGCAAACAAAAAGAAAACTCTTTATCTGCGTAATCTTGACAGCTTCATTTTGACAGTTTATCATTTGCTTATCGTAAATGCACTCTTGCAGATTTCCGGTTTAAATCTGTGAATTTGCTTGAAAGGCCAAAATTGTATATGGTTCGATTTTCTCACCACTGTGGCAATGGCAGTGGGATAGTCCATAATTTTTCATCACAGTTAAATCAATACAGACTCATTGCTGCTTTTAGTCTTTAAGATGTCTTTTAACTACGAAACGTTTCACTTCGATTCTTTGATTGAGGACAGAAGTGGATAAACTAAAACACGGTTTCTGTGTTTTTACCATAGTTCCGGCCCAGGCCGGTTTCTTCAATACTTAATTTTTTCTGGAGAATATTATGAAAAAACTAGCGAAGTTATTTGCAGTAGCGCTTGCCTCGGTTACTATTTCCCTGGGAAGTCTCTCTGCGGTTGAAATCAAGAAAATTCACTTTCTTATCCCCGGCGGTGCCGGTGGAGGTTGGGACGGTACAGCTCGTGGTACCGGAGAAGCCCTGACTAAAGCAGGCCTGATTGATTCGGCCACATTTGAAAATATGTCCGGTGGTGGTGGTGGTAAAGCCATTGGCTACCTCATCGAAAATTCCATGAGTAATCATGGTACCCTGATGGTAAATTCAACACCAATTGTCATTCGTTCATTGACTAAGGTGTTCCCGCAGAATTTTCGGGATCTGACCTTGATTGCCGGAACCATCGGTGACTATGCAGCGCTCGTAGTGCCTGCAGATAGTTCTTACAAGAACTTCAAAGACCTCGTTACCGCATACAAGAAAAATCCGGAAAAAGTCGCCATAGGCGGTGGTTCTGTTCCGGGAAGTATGGATCATCTCGTTCCTGCAATGGCCTTCAAAGCTGCCGGAGCAGACCCGACAAAAGTAAAGTACATACCATTTGATGGTGGAGGGAAGGCAATGGCCGGTCTTCTTTCCGGAGAAGTTGATGCCCTTTCCACCGGATTCTCTGAAGCAGTGAGCATGGCAAACGCCGGAAAAGTCCGGATCATCGCTGTGACTTCGCAGGAACGTGTTGATGCCGCTCCTGGTGCGCCGACATTGATTGAGCAGGGTTACAATGTGACATTTGTAAATTGGAGAGGATTTTTTGCTGCTCCTGACCTGCCGAGCAATATGCGGAAAGCCTACATTGAGGTGCTGGGTAAAATGTACAAAACACCTGAGTGGGAAAAAGTCCGTGCCCGTAATGGATGGGTCAACATCTATAATCCAGGT
>DTUH01000016.1 GCA_012964265.1 Candidatus Lambdaproteobacteria bacterium | reverse complement strand
ATCCGGAAACTATTGAAATGACGCAGCCCAGCAAAAATGAAATTGCGGTGAAAATAAATTTGACGTTTTAGTCTGTTGCTTTTTGAAAATTAGCCGGTGCACGGCATTCTTCGAAAGATTCAGATTTATAGCTGTAGCCGTTTCCTGCCCTTATTTTTTGACGGTCTGTCTCCAGACTTAGGCGGCACGATAAATAATTTTTCCGGTTCAGCGAATTCCCGCAACTGCTGATTCCGAAAAAAATAAGACTGCCAAGCAATGCACTGAGCAAAAATTTCTGCAATAAAGTTTTTCTACTTAGCCCATCAATAAACATTTTGGGATCAGGAATTTCCAGTTATATTTTTTTGCTGTAAACGAAGAATGTGATGAGTCAGACGCTTGCAAAAAAAATCAATTTCAGTTGCGGTTGTTGACCAACCCCAACTGACCCGCAAGCTTGATTTTGCGTCAGTACGGGAAAGCCCCATGGCTAACAGCACATGGCTGGCTTCCATTGCTCCGGAAGAACAGGCTGATCCGGTTGAAACCGCAATTCCATCCAAATCCAGCGAAATCAAAAGGCTTTCTGCACTGATTCCATGACAACCAAAGTTGAGCGTGTGGGGTAAACTATTATCTAAATCGGTATTGATGAAAATGCCTTCGAGTTTTTCGATTTCGCGAAGTATTGATTTCCTGAATAGGAAAAACTGTTCTCGAAGTTTGGAACGATTTTCAAGATACCATTCAACTGCTTTGGCAAAACCGACTGCAAGCACCACATTTTCCGTACCCGCTCGTCGTACACGCTCTTGTTTTCCACCGGAGATCAATGACTGAAAGGGAGATCCCTGTTTTACGTAAAGCAGTCCTATACCACGCGGACCACCAAGTTTATGTGCAGTTGCGGTTGCATAATCAACTCTGGATGCATTCAAATCCAGTTTAATTTTACAGACGGCTTGTACAAGATCGGTGTGAAAAGGAATTTTGCGTTCATGCGCAAGTTTCCTTAATTCTTCAATGGACTGGAGATTTCCGGTTTCGTTGTTCGCAGTTATCACAGAAATCAAAACTGTTTCCGGACGAATTGAGGTGAGCAGTTTTTCCGGATCAAGACGCCCGGTTGAATCAACAGCTAGTTCTGTGAAATCAATATTTGGTTGATCAGCGAGAATTCGGCAAGTTTCCAGCACAGAAGGATGCTCGACTGCGGAACTGATTAAATGTTGTTTTCCGGATGTCACTAATAATTGCCGGAGGACAGTATTGTTGCTTTCAGAACCTCCGCTGGTAAAGAATATTTCTTGAGGTTTTGCGCCCAAGGAAAGTGCTAATTTTTCCCGAGCTTCTTCAAGTAAAACACGTGCGTCACGTCCAGCCCAATGCGGACTTGAAGGGTTGGCAAATGCTTGTTGAGCCACTTCGTTCATTACCTGTGTCACCTCCGGCAGTAATGGCGAGGTCGCATTATGATCCAAATAGGTCTTTGAATAAGGCACAAAAAGTTCTTAAAAGAAATGCAGGAGAAGAATTAAACAGCGGTGTGGATCGGCGGACCCTCGGATCCGCCTGAAGATAAATCAGCCAATTAACAAACCGCCGTACTGAATGAAAAAAGGAACAAAAACCAGGCTGAGTATAGCAGAAAGTTTAACGAGGATATTTAGAGATGGTCCAGAAGTATCCTTAAACGGATCGCCGACAGTGTCTCCGACAACAGCGGCCTTATGTGTATCTGTACCTTTTCCACCCAAGTTTCCTTTTTCAATGTACTTTTTGGCATTGTCCCAGGCTCCACCTGAGTTGACAGAAGCAATAGCAAGCACTCCTCCGGAAACTAGTGAACCTGCCAAAATGCCTGCAACTGCAGGTACTCCAAAAAGGAAGCCTACTAAAAGCGGTGTGCCCATAATTAAAATAGCGGGAGGAATCATTTCACGAAGCGCAGCTTCTGTGGAAATAGCGATACATTTTTCATAATCCGGTTCCGTGGTTCCTTCCATGATTCCCGGAATTTCCCGAAACTGCCGCCGTACTTCCTCAATCATGTCAAAAGCCGCTTTACCTACCGACTTCAGGGTCATTGCGGAAAAGAGGAAGGGCAACATTGCACCAATAAACAAACCGGTTAAAACAAGTGGATCAAGCAAGTTGATACTGTCCATTATTTTTGCCTCAGGATCCAAAAGATCTGCCCGCGTTAAAAATGCTGAAAAAAGTGCGAGGGAAGTCAGAATAGCAGAACCAATGGCGAAACCCTTGCCGATTGCGGCAGTTGTATTTCCCGCGGAATCCAACACGTCTGTACGTTCGCGGATACTTTCGCCCATTCCGGTCATTTCAGCAATGCCACCGGCATTATCCGCAACAGGACCGTAGGCATCAATGGTCAAACCAACCACCAAAGTACTCAACATTCCGATTGCTGCAACCGCGACACCGTACATTCCCGCCAGAGTGAAGGGTATATAAATACTGGCGGCCAGGAGCAGAATTGAACCGGCGGCGCTTTGATAACCGAGAGCAAGCCCGAAAATAATATTAGTCGCCGCACCGGTTTCGGAGGCTTTTGCGACTTCCTGTACAGGTTTGAAATCATGTGAAGTGTAGTACTCCGTAAGCAGCCCCACCAATAAGCCGGTTACTGCACCGGTTAAGTAGCACAGAAAGACGTCCATATTTGTATAATTTTCACCGTTTATTTCGAAACTTTCAGGCAGCGCCCACATGGAAACAAAATACATTACAACCGCACTGAGTCCTGTTGCCACGACTAAAAGTCGTTTTAATACGAGTGCTACGTCTTTTTCTTCTTTAACTCGTGCAGTGAACATGGCAGCAAGACTGACTGGAATGCCGACGGCTGAAATTAAAATTGGGAATAGAAGTGCTTCCAAATTAGTAGCAAAAGCAACTGCGCCAATCACAAGTGCTGCGCAAGTGCTTTCCGCGCAAGAGCCGAATAAATCCGCACCCATTCCGGCAACATCACCGACATTGTCACCAACATTATCCGCTATCACCGCCGGATTACGCGGGTCATCTTCCGGAATACCTTTCTCAACTTTTCCGACAAGGTCAGCGCCTACATCTGCCGCTTTTGTAAAAATGCCGCCGCTCACACGAGCAAAAAGTGCGATAGAAGAACCACCAAGTCCAAAACCTGCCATGACTTCCATCAAAATATGTTTTTCAATTCCTGGAAGCAATGCTTCAAGAATTAAGTAAATTCCGGTGAGTCCAAGCACTGCCAATCCAACTAAACCGAAACCCATTACTGCACCTGAATTCAGGGCTACTGCAAATGCGTCTGCAATTGAATTTTTTGCGGCAGTGGTTGTTCTGGCATTGCCAATGGTTGCAATCCGCATCCCGATGAATCCGGAAACTATTGAAATGACGCAGCCCAGCAAAAATGAAATTGCGGTGAAAATTCCTTCGTTGACATCAGGAGTATGTGGATCATCAATCAGCAATGCAATCAAAATTCCAAAACCGGCCATGAAATATACCATGTATTTATATTCTGCCTTAAGAAAGGCCATGGCACCTCTGGCAATTGCACCATGGATTTTTGTAAGTTTTTCCGCTTCTTCTGTGTTATCTATTCCCTGAGTTAGCGGAATTCTGGAAACTTTGACATAATAAATGGACGCTATTACAATTCCGAATAACGCTGAGCCTAATAAAAATAGGACCATGAATTCTCCCTGTGTATTGTGGCTTAGAAAAAAGGTTTGCGCTCCATCAGAAAAAAGAACGCTTGCGTACAAGTTAATAAAAGGGCATTCTGCTCAAAAAAGTTTTTCCTGAATATTAGCAAATATAGCAAAACCGGATCCAGAATTTCCCTGCAAATTTGTTAACAGTTCGCAGAACAGATTCCAAAACAATTATGAACGCAACTATAGTACACATTTCTGATCTGCATTTCCACACATATCCACAAAATTTTCGAGAATGGAAGTCAAAAAGAATTATAGGCACGGGAAATTTATTTTTACATCGAGCCAGACAATTTCCTATTAAGCGCGCAAAACAACTCGTTGAGCAAATTCAAAACATGAAATGGGATCATTTGGTGATCAGCGGAGATCTGACACAACTTTCGCTGGAACGTGGATTTTCACTGGCAAGAGAAACCCTGGAACCGCTGCTCAAAGATCCCGAACGAGTTACAATCATTCCGGGAAACCATGATCGTTATGTGAAACATAGCGCAGCTAATGATTATTACAAACAATATTTTGGAGAATTTTTTGGTGATGAAGAAATTCATGTCTGTAAATTAAACTCAGACTGGGTAATAGTCGGATGGGATAGTGCGCATCCCAACGACTGGTTGACAGCCGCAGGCACGGTGCGCCGCAGCACAATACGGGCTACGGAAAAATTGCTTCTAAGTTTTCCGGAAAAAACACGTTTTGTAATTGTTAATCACTATCCTCTGACTTTTCCGGAAGGCTGGAAATTCGACCAGTTTCATGAGCTCTACAATCTTATACCGGTCCGGAACTGGATTTTGCGGCATCCAAACATTCGTTTATACTTGCATGGTCACATTCATCGGAATTGGACTCATCATCTTCCCAGAGTTTCAACTCCGGAATTGCTGCTGGTTAATTCGGCATCATCGACATCAACTCCTTATACCGGACAGAAATCCTCATTTCACCAAATTGATTTGCAGGAGGATAATGTGAGAGTTACTCCCATTATGCTGGAATAAATGATGCGCGTGTTTATTGTTGTTTTTTATTCGTTAATTGTAACTTTTGTTCATGCAGCAGAGTCAGAAAATAATCCGGAAAATC
>DTUH01000015.1 GCA_012964265.1 Candidatus Lambdaproteobacteria bacterium | reverse complement strand
CAGGACTTGAACCTGCAACCTACTGATTAGAAGTCAGTTGCTCTATCCAGTTGAGCTACTGGTGCTGTAATGGAATCAGATACTTACGGCTAAAAGCTCTGAAATTTTAAAAGCCACAAAAAGCCATAGGTATCAAATACCTACAAAAACACTCTAAAACATTCCAAACTTGATGCAGTTGAAAAAAGTGAAAAAAACATGCTTTTTTGTCATTTCGATCGAAGAGAGAAATCTTTCACATGTTAAACACTAATATCATTAAGATTTCTCCCTACGGTCGAAATGACAAACTGTGGATTTCAGACTTTTTTCGAAACCATCAAACCTGACAATATCAGGTGTTATGCGAATCTATAAAAGTTATAACCTTCTCAAACACTTCTTTTGATGAAAAGCTGGAAGTATCCAAAATCAAATCAAAGTTAGAGTGGTCATCAATGTCAACTAGATAAAGACTCAAAAAATTATTTCGCATGGTATCCCTGCGTTTTTGGCTGGCATCAACGCTGTCACTGATGGTTGTAGCGTCTTCAGTTGTGCGTTCAGTGTCTTCAAGAATTCGACGTGCCGCTTCTTCCAAGTCACAAATGAGACAGATACGGATTGAGTCGGGAACAAAGTGAAATCCCAAATGCGCGTCCAGTACAAAATTATCATTTTGCTCCCCATAGAGCCGCTGCTCCTCATCAACCTGATGATCCACTTCAGGATGTTCTGAAACATATTCAACTAAAAATTGAGTGATGTCACTGTAGCCGTGTTTTCGGGACAATTCGCGCATAAAATCCCCGGTACCTTTTGTGCTTAATCCATAATGTTCCGCGAGCATCCTGCGCAGAGTTGATTTTCCTGAACCGGGACTTCCTGCAAGTGTGATTTTCATGAAAAAACTATTCGATATTTTGCAGTTGTTCTCTGACTTTTTCCAGCTCACTCTTGATTTCTACTGATGCTTGACTAATCCCCGCGTGATTGCTTTTGGAAGCAATTGTGTTGACCTCACGATTTAGTTCCTGCATCAGGAATTCTGCTTTTTTCCCAACTTCACGTTGAGCTAAAATATCATCCATGTGTTCCAGATGAGTCCGGAAACGTACAACTTCTTCACTAATATCAAGCCGATCCGCAAGCAAAGCAATTTCCTGTTCCAGACGTTCCGGATTTAATTTTATGCAATCATTCAACAGAGAGAGACGTTCCTGAAGACGTTCCCTGTATCGTCCCGGCTCTTCCCGAGAAAATTTTTCAATTTCATTCACGATGTTTCCACACGAAGAAAGTCGTTCCTGAATATCATTTTGCATAGCCTGCCCTTCTCGCACCTTCATTTCCTGCAATCCTTCCAGCGCCTTAGCAAGAGATTTAAGGATAACTTTTTCACATTCTTCCGGCGGATCTCCGGATTTATTTTCTTCGATGATATTTATGCTGGACAAGTCCCGAGCGTCAACACTAACCTTGCGTCCAGACAATGTTTCAAATTCTTTTAAAAGCTCATTATAACTTTTGGCACGTTCCGGATTAAGCTGTAGTTTTTCTTCTCCGGCGTCTTTTTCCAATCTGATTGAGCAGTCGATTTTCCCGCGTGTACAAATTGCTTTGATCTGTTTTTTAATTTCAGGCTCCATAGTTTGAAACCCCAAAGGAAGTCGGCAGCGAATATCCAGAAAGCGCTGATTAACCGAGCGAATTTCTACCTGACATGACCATGTTTCCCACTGTGCGTCTGCTGCGCCAAAACCTGTCATTGAAATCGCCATATATTTTCCTGTACCCTGTTTGATAATTTGATCCGAATCTCAATCACCGATTGACAAAATTTCCAAATCCGGCTAGTTTAAACTGAAAAAATTAATTCCTGTTAGAAGCCAAATGACATTGATCAAAACACTTTATCACATCCTGCATCACTATGTTAGATTGCTTTTGGACACCTTTTCCTACAAGTTACCCAATGATTTACAAATCTTCCGCGAAGATTGTGAGACACTTGTTGAACGTTACAACAAACTGCTGAAAGAAATATCTTCGTACATGAAAGATCACAGTAGGCAACATGAAGATGATCCGGATAATTCAGAGCATAGCTTTACTTACCACGACACCGACTCCTTTTATCTCATCTCGATTAAACAGGACTTGGCAATCCTGACTGATGACTGCAAAGAATTACTGGAAAAAGGTGCAAAAAATACAGATGCTTATCAGTTGCAGAATGAGGGCGTCGAACAATATCTAAATCAGCTTCAAGAACTTCGTAAATACTCGGTGCAGATTGAAACCGCGCTGCACGAGTATGAAGAAAACATCATGAAGATTGAGGAAGAAATATCAAACAATACACTGTGCAATTAAAAAGCAGATTCACACTGCAGCCTTTGCGACATATGTCCCGGCACTTCTTCTCAGTATTTGTGTAACTTTGGAAACTTTTTCAGATTAAACTCAGGAAAGTTTCTCCAATTCATACGCACTGGCTGATTCCATAAACTTCTGGAAACGGGACAAAACCTGCACCGGATCTTCAAGCAGACCTTCAACCAGCATTGAATTGTCATAGAGCTGCTCCACAGAATCTTTGAGAAAAGGATGTTTTTTGTCTTTTTGGAGAATTTCCGAAAGGTTCTGAATAATTGGATGGCTCATGTTGACTTCCATGTTGCGCTTTTCTCCCTTAAATTTCTGGTCCATCATCTTCATCATTTTTTCCATTTGAGCCGTCATGCCGTCTTTAGGGGTGACCAAAGAGCAGGGACTGTCCACCAGACGTTTTGAATCAGAAACCCCGCTTACACGGTCTTTAAGCTGTTTTTCGAAAAATGCGAGAATATCACTCTTTTCTTCTTTGGTAAGTGAAGATTCAGGCGCTGAAAATTCGCTGTCATTAATTCCATCTATGTCTCCCTGCGAAATATTTTTTAAGGATTTTCCGTCAAAATCACGCAAATCCGCAACCATGAAATCATCAATTTGATCAGTCATAAACAGGACTTCAAGACTTTGTTTTCGGAAATATTCCAAATTTGGATTGTGCAGGATTGCCTCACGTGAACCTCCGGTAACATAATAAATATCCTTTTGTTCTTCACGCATCCGGCCGACATAATCTTTTAGTGAAACTTCCGGAGCGGAATCTTCGGAAATGGATGAGTTAAAGCGCAGCAGGTCCATCAGTCTTTTTTTATTCTTAAAATCCGAAGAGACGCCTTCCTTGATCAACGTTCCGTACTGCTTCCAAAATTTGCCGTACTTTTCTACATTTTGATCTGCCAGAAACTGCAGTTCTTTTAATACACGTAAAGTTAGACTATTTTTAATTTTTTCGATCAACGCGCTTTTCTGAACGCTTTCCCTAGACACATTGAGCGGAATATCCTCCGAATCAACTACGCCCTGGACAAAACGTAAATATGAGGGGAATAAATTGGTGTTGCCTGACTGGATCAAGACTTTCTGGGCATAAAGCGCGACGTCTTTACTTTCACGTGCGTAAAGAATTTCATTTCCGATTGACTCAGGAAAATAAAGCAGTGCGTTGTACTGAATCGGCGCGTCTATATTAAAATGCAAATGGTGCAGCGGCTCCTGTTGGGAATGAGAAATTTGCTTGTAAAACTCTTTGTACTCATCTGTTTTAACTTCAGATTTTGCCTGAGTCCAAATCGCTTTTACCTGATTAACCGTTTTATCCTTAACCTTTACAGGAAATGGGAGATAATTCGAATATTTTTTAATTATCGATTCAAGCCGCCACTCACTGCAAAACTCCTTGGCATCTTCCTTAAGAAATACTTTGACGCGCGTACCACGCTGCTTAAACTCAACCGGACTTACCTCATACTGCCCTCCTCCTTCTGAAGACCATTGCCAGGCTTGAGCATCAACCTGCCAGGAACGGGTGGTTAGTTCCACACGATCTGCTACCATGAATACGGAATAGAAACCAACGCCAAATTGACCTATCAGGTTTTCTGCCGACTTTTTCTCGGCTTGTGCCTGCTGCAAAAATTTAAGTGTTCCGGAATTTGCAATTGTACCCAGATTTTCAATCAGTTCGTTCTTGGTCATTCCGCAACCGGAGTCCTCAATCACGATTAGTCCCTTTTCTTCATCAAAGGAAATTGTGATCTGCAGTTCTGTGTCTTTGTCCAGAACTTTTTCTTCTGTCAAAGTTGTAAGTTGAACCTTGCTTAAAGCATCTGAGGCATTTGAAACAAGTTCACGCAGAAAGATTTCACGTTCTGTGTAAAGAGAATGTACCAATATTTCAAGCAGTTTCTGCATCTCTGCCTGGTATTCATGAACCTCTGGTTTTGGCTTTGCATTTTTACTCATAAAGTTATTCCTTGATGACAAATGATATTGAAATGTTTTTTTATTAACCTTACATTATACTTGAAAACAAGAAATATTAAAAGTGATTTCTTGATTTTCAATACGCAAATATCTTCATTTTAACATGCACATTAGCTCAATAAATATTCTTCTGTTGATAACCGTTCTGGCTTTCAGTACGCTTTACGCACCGCAGCTGATATTACCATTACTGGCTCAGGAATTTTCTGTTTCCGGAAGTGAAGTTTCACAGCCGATTTCTCTAACCCTATTCCTACTGGCGGCAGTGACTCTATCTGTTGATTGTAACAGTTTCTACTATGCTGGAAATTGGAGAATTTTTAGGGCTGCGTAAACCTGCAAAACAAAATACAATTAATTCCTATACTTTCATTCAAATTGAAGTGGACCCCAAATCAAAGACAGGCAATTCTTCACTTCAGCATTTTATCCAGTGTCATTTTTACGCCTCTGTAG
>DTUH01000014.1 GCA_012964265.1 Candidatus Lambdaproteobacteria bacterium | reverse complement strand
GTGCGTATTGACGATGCCAAGCCTAAAGTGCTGGTTACAGCAAGTTGCGGAATTGAATTCACCAATGTTATTGAATACAAACCGCTGGTGGATCAAGCATTAGAAATCGCGGAATTCCCTCCGGAAAAAACAATCGTTTTGCAGCGTCCGCAAGCAGATGCAAAAATGCAGTCCGGACGGGATCACGATTGGAATGAAGTGGTGAGTAACGCTACACCTGCTGAACCGGTTTCAGTGGATGCGACAGATCCGTTATACATTCTTTACACATCCGGAACCACCGGACTTCCAAAAGGTGTTGTGCGGGACAACGGTGGACATGCGGTAGCCTTAAAATACAGCATGAAAGCTGTTTATAATACCGATCCCGGAGATGTTTTCTGGGCAGGTTCTGATGTCGGCTGGGTAGTTGGACATTCATATATAGTTTACGCGCCGCTGATTCATGGATGCACTACCATTCTGTACGAAGGAAAACCCGTACGAACACCGGACGCAGGAGCCTTCTGGCGTTTAATTGCAGAGCACAAAGTAAATACTTTTTTTACTGCACCCACTGCTTTCCGGGCAGTCAAAAAAGAAGATCCGGAAGCAAAACTTAAAAAGCAGTATGACATCAGTTCCCTCCGGACACTTTTCCTCGCAGGCGAAAGGTTGGATCCGCCAACCTATGAGTGGCTGAAGGGTATTCTAACTGACGGTTCACAACCAGATGTTCCGGTTATCGACCACTGGTGGCAAACCGAAACCGGCTGGCCGATTTGTTCCAATCCAATGGGTATTGAGCCGCAACCTGTGAAAAATGGGTCGCCTACTTTTCCAATGCCCGGATACAATGTGCAGGTACTGGACGAAAAGGGTGAAATTTGCAAAGCGGGTGAAACCGGGAATATCGTAATTCACCTTCCTTTACCACCGTCTTGCCTGCCAACATTGTGGAATGATGATGAACGTTTCAAGCAATCTTATTTAAGTCAATATCCTGGATATTTCATCACCGGTGATGAAGGAATCAAGGATGAAGACGGTTATATTTTTGTGATGGGACGAATTGATGATGTAATTAACGTTGCAGGACATCGTCTTTCTACAGGAGAAATGGAGGAGCTAATCGCCGGTCATCCCGCCATTGCGGAATGTGCTGTAACTGGAATAGATGATGATTTACGTGGACAAGTTCCAGTGGGATTTGTGGTGCTCAAAGATGGCGTGGAAATGTCTCAGGAACAGATGCAGGAAGATTTGATTGCGATAATCCGAAAAAATATTGGCGCTGTTGCATGTTTCAGACAATCTGGAATCGTCAAACGTTTACCAAAAACCCGCTCCGGAAAAATTCTGCGCAAAACTATCCGGAAACTGGCTGGCGAAACTGAAGTTGCGGTTCCACCTACAATTGATGATCCTCTGATTCTAGATGAAATTCGTGAAGTAATGCGGAAACGGGGAATCGGCCAATACGCAGCATCTTGACGTTATTACAAACGCTGATTATTTGCTTCAGCGTTTTTCCTACCATTATTTTTATCCAGAAATGACCCAACTCAAAACGCTTTATATTTTCCTTGCAAAACAGACTGTCTGGTTTAGTTTTGATGGAAAGAGGCGTTGCCTAAAACCTGCTTCAAAGCCTCTTGATTCGGAGCGGATTTTGGAGCTTTGTCGTGAGTTTGATGCATCAAAAATTATTTTGTTTCTTGAATTCCCATGGGTACTCACTCATTTTGAAATCACGATTACTCTTTCGCCTGATGAAATGGAAGCTTTTGCCAGGATGCGTCTTGGTTTTCATGACAATCCGAAGGGCGGTGTAAAAAGTACACGGCAGGAACTGCACAGCAGCTTGAACCGACAGGAAATTCCTGTGGGCGGAATTTATTTTAAACAAGCGCAATTGGACAGGATCGGTTTACTTTGCGCAATACTGTCTGCAGAAAGTCTCAACTTAAAGAAAATATTGAAACAGGAACTCAACTTATCTGTTGAGGCGGTCCCGCTTGTTGTTGCCTGTATGCCAATCCTACAAAATAATCCGGAAAACTCATTGATTTTCAAAGGATTGGAGCAATCGTTCTATGTAGAAAAAACGGATGGTTTCCTCACAAAATTAGTTGAATTGCCGGCTTTTGGAAAAATTAATCAGGAGCTTTTTGTTTCGGATCAATTGCCGCTCAACTCAAATCCGCAAACTTTTCAGCTGCTTCCGGAAGAAATGAAAAACGATTTATCTGAAAATATAATTCCGGATACGGAAAAAAGAGATAATAATTCCTCTGCCAATATGCACTACGAAATAACTGTGGAATTCGTATTGTCAGCCTGGAAAGGTCTGGCTCAAAATCCGAAATCCGGATTTTGGTGGGCATCTTTCAAAAAAAGTCGACGATTAAAGCAAGTCGGTACGTGGTGGAATTTTGCAGGAGTTTTGATTTTAGCAGCAGTTGTCGGAGCAGGATTCTATTATTACCAGACTCTGGAGCAAAAAAAAGTTCTGCAGCAGGAATTGTCCCGTTTGGAACTTGAACTGGAACAGCACATAAACAATTCTCCATCCCGGATTTCCGGCATTCGCGAAAAACACCTGGAACAGTTGGAAGAAATTGCAAAAAAACTGGTGCAGGAATCCCTCTGGAAACAGCAAACTCTGCAAACATTATTCTCATCAATTGAAGACGCGTGGCTGGAAAGATTCGAATTCAAAGATCGTAAATTGCGTTTGGAATTACTGGCATTAGAGCCGATCAATGCAGTCAATCTGTTTTTGAAATTGTCAAAAATGCCGGAAACTGCTAAAGTCCATTTTAAATCACAGCGGAAAACCAGCATCAAAGGACATGAACTTATTAAATTCAAACTCTTGATTGATTTGGCTCCTCCATCAAAAACCGAAGCCCCCTGATCCAAACCACAAAAAATAATATGCAGCCCGGACCAAAAAACAGCATCACTGACGTTTCAGGCATCAAAGTAGGACACGCGCAGGACATTAAATTGATGAGCGGGACGACTGTTGTTCTACCGGATGTAGCCGCGGTGGGCGCAGTGGATTGCCGTGGAGGAGGTCCCGGAACACGTGAAACAGACGCCCTTCGTCCCTCAAATCTGGTTGAAGAAGTCCACGCTGTCGTGCTCAGCGGCGGTTCCGCAATGGGATTGGATGCTGCAAGCGGAGTTGCTGCCTGGCTCAAAACACAGGGCCGAGGCTTTCAGGTAGCAACGGATGTAGTGGTACCCATTGTTCCAGCGGCAATTCTCTTCGACTTACTAAACGGTGGTGACAAATCCGAAATGGATGAACACACTTATTTTGAGTTTGGAAAAAAAGCCGTGGCCAGCGCCGGTTCTGAATGTCCGCTGGGCAACGTCGGTGCGGGAACCGGAGCAAAAGCTGGAACACTCAAAGGCGGAACAGGCACTGCGTCCTTGCAGCAAAAATCCGAAAATTCCGGCGAAAATGGATTCACCGTAGGAGCATTAGCGGCAGTAAATCCGTTTGGCTCGGTTACTCTTCCGGATCGTCCCGATTTTTGGGCCTGGCCGTTTGAACAAAATACTGAATTTGGTGGAAGGGGTGCTCCGAAAATTATAGCTGCAAAAGGTGAAAAAACCGAACAACAAAAAATCAACGAAATAGCACTCGATTTTGATTTCGAAAGCCCCTTCAAACAAGCAGAACTGTCTTCAGAAAAATCTGCAGCTGGAAGTGTTTCCACAAACACCACACTCTGTGTAGTCGCTACTGATGCAGCACTCACCAAAGCCCAGGCCCAGCGGGTTGCCATTATGGCACAGGATGGATTCGCCCGGGCCATTCGTCCAGTACACACTCCTTTTGACGGAGACACCGTCTTTGTTTTAGCCACAGGAAAAATTCCGCTTTCTGCCATGCCGCCAATCGACATTGCGCGTATTGGCATGATGGCTGCGGATTGTGTGACCCGTGCAATTACCCGCGGTGTTTATGCTGCCGAATCTTTGGGAATCTGGCCTGCATATCGTGAATTATTTCAAAATTGATTAATAGCTTATCGAACTAAAACGATTCAATTGTGATATACTTTTGTTAAGCATTTCTTCTACATTCCTAAAATAGCTTCCGTTTTAACTGGTTAAACAATAATACAAGTCCCTGTAACATTTGTAATAATTCTTCTTGAGGAGATCTCAGTGCTTAAAATTTTGGATGTACATGTAGCTGATATACGTTTTCCTACATCCAGTCAGTCAGATGGTTCCGATGCTATGAATCCTGATCCGGATTATTCAGCTACCTACGTTACTTTAATTACAAATACTGCATTTAAAGGTAATGGGCTAACTTTTACAATCGGCAGAGGAAACGAACTGTGTGTAGCTGCAGTTCATGCGTTAAAATTTATGGTAATAAACAAGGACCTTGTTGAAATTACAAGCAACATGGGAGCATTCTGGCGTTCACTTGTAAGTGATAGTCAGATTAGATGGGTAGGTCCAGAGAAAGGTGTTGTTCATCTTGCTACCGCAGCTATTGTTAATGCTCTGTGGGACTTATATGCAAAGATCGAAGGAAAGCCACTGTGGAAACTACTGGTTGATATGTCTCCTGAAGAACTGGTGAGGGCCATTGATTTTCGATATATTACGGACGTTCTAACTCCTGATAATGCTTTACAAATGCTTCGAAAAAATTATTCTACACGGGATAAACGGGAATCTGAAATGCGTTTAAAAGGCTATCCTGCCTATACAACTTCTGCAGGATGGCTGGGTTACTCGGATGAGAAGATCAGGGCCTTGTGCAGAGATTCAATCGAGAAGGGCTGGACTCATTTTAAAAT
>DTUH01000013.1 GCA_012964265.1 Candidatus Lambdaproteobacteria bacterium | reverse complement strand
ATTTAACTTTCACAAAAGAATGTTAATTTACCATTTACAATTATATTTTCAAAGATCACTCACCCTCCCCCAAAAAGTGGTTCCAAACCACTCTTACAAAGTCAATATCGACGAAAAAGGGATACCATATATTGAAGAATCTCTCACCAGAACTTTATGGTTAGAGTTCCTTCTATCACCATATCCTGGATACATTCGTCCCAAGATTGGATTTCCATTGTCTTTCTTATCGACATTTGAATCAGGAACTTTAATGCTTTTTACGGAATATTTTTCAGTTGCACAAAGGGACAGTTTTCAAGCTGAGAATGAAAACCAAATGTAGGGTAAGAATTCTTTTTTCTTTAATTTTAGAAACGGTAATTGAAACCAAACAAGGGATAAGTCCGGTCGGTTTTGAAGGAATAATTCAGGGCATTTTCTCCCTGTTTTCTTTCAACGTAATTCGCGCCATTGAGTCTGCGGTGCTCAAGAATGGTATCCCACCAGGAATGGATGGCGATGGGTTGTGTCAGGTCAAAATATCCATCATCTGGGTGATAGATCCAGCCCAAATATAATCCGGCCACAAAAGCAATGCCTGGCGATGCTGTAAAACCTGCACCCGAGTGAGCTGCACCAAATACAGCACTTGCCGTTAAAATGCTTCCCCAGCGTGAGAGTCCTTTTCCAAGCCCCATAGAATACAACTTAAACAAAGATTGCTGAATTACTCCACGAAACAGCATTTCCTCTCCAACACCAACCAATTGATATTGCAGGAACGATGTGTTTATCATTTCTGTTTTGCTTAAATCCTGATCCACATGATATGTCAACAAGTTTGTATCAAGAGGTACAGTAGAGGCCCATATCGTCGGCGCCCAAAAAGTCCATTCACCTGCAAACTCAAAAACTTGGAAGGGTGCCGTCATCAGACCATACGTCTCAGGATTATATTCGCAACCTGTTTCATAGAGGTCGTAAAACGTTACAAAAGTAAGGTTAGCATACATACTCAAATACGCGTTTGCAAAAAAAGTTTCTCTCGAATAAAAGAAATCATGTTGAGATTTATCATTTGTTAATTCAGTCTTTTTATAAATTTTTTCGTAATATTTTTCATAATCAGCACTGCTTGAATATGACAAATACTTGTTAATGGCAATCCAGCGTGAACCTCCTAAAAATAGCATTTTGTCATATTGTCCAAGAACACCATAACCGAGCCCGGGGATGAGATATTCAGCGACTGTGGCTCCCGTACACACCAAACTCGAAACACCCCAAGCTGAAACAGGTAAGAAGATACCAACCAGAATGGTAAATATTAGAAATTTCAACTTTTTAAATAAAACCAAATATTCCTCTAAATTATTATAAACTTTTTTTCGAACAGGCTTTCATTATACAGAAAATAAATTAGATGCTTCCACACAAACTAACAAAATCCATGACTAAATTAAACTCCAAATTACATAATATAAAAAACTTGACTCCAATCTTGAGTAACTGTATTATTACGTCGTTTCGTTATTTTTCCATAGTGGAAAAATACAATCGTGACAGCAATGGTCGATTAATATTGTTGCGTGTTTTCAATTTTATACAAAAAGGTACTCATGAATCGAAGAAAATTTATTAAGGGTGCAGCTGTTGCCGGAGGGGCAACCGCAGTTGTTGCCTCAACGTTTCCTGCACCTGCGATTGCTCAAAAACGCATTGAGATCAACATGGTTTCAACCTGGCCTCGAGACTTCCCTGGCTTGGGAACAGGAGCACAGCGCTTTGCTAAGAACCTGGAAGCCATGACTGACGGCAGAATGAAAGTGAATTATTTTGCTGCAGGTGAAAAAGTCAAGGCTTTTGATTCTTTTGACGAAGTTGCTTCCGGGAACTCGCAAATTTACCATGCCGCAGATTATTATTGGAAGGGTAAGCATCCCGGCTGGGCCTACTTTACTGCAGTTCCATTCGGCCTGACATACACCGAAATCAATGCCTGGATTCATTGGGGCGGTGGACAGGAACTATGGGATGAGTTAGCAGGAAGTTTTGGGCTGAAATGTCTCCCTGGAGGAAACACCGGTGTGCAGATGGGCGGTTGGTTCCGCAAGGAAATCAACTCTGCTGACGATCTCAAAGGTCTGAAAATGAGAATCCCAGGACTCGGTGGGGATGTGATGGCCAAGATGGGTGCCTCTCCTGTTTCTATTCCGGGCGGCCAAATTTATGAAAACCTGATTTCCGGTGCCATCGATGCCACTGAGTGGGTCGGTCCCTGGAACGACAGTTACATGAAGTTCTATGAGGCCGCCAAATACTACTACTATCCTGGTATGCACGAGCCGGGATCTCAGATTTCCGCGGGAATGAACAAGTCGTGGTGGGAAGGTCTCTCCGCTTCAGACCAGCTAATCATCAAGGCAGTTGCTACATCGGAAAATGAGATGATGATGTCCGAATATAACGCCAAAAGTGGTTCCTCACTCGTCAAGCTAGTCAAAGAACAGGGCGTAAAGTTGCGCAGGTTTAATGACGACATTTATGACAGTTTCGGTGAAGCAGCAGAAGAAGTCTTTGAAGAGGTCCGTGGGCACAGCAACTTGGCAGGACGTATTCACGCCAGCTTTCTGCACGCACGTGAAGAACTTGGTGCTTGGGCCAAAATATCCGACCAAGCCTATGTGGCGCAGCGCAACCGTGTACTGGGACTCTAATTTAATTTTTATATTTGAGTAATCCCATTTAAAAGCGGAACCTGAGGGTTCCGCTTTTTTTATAGAGAGGCAGCTCCACATAAAGCAACTAAGATGACAGCAGCAACAGATGACAATGTCACTGAGTCAGTAGCAAACACAACAGATTCCCCACCACTAAGAAATTCAATCAACGGCCTGCCCGCCACTCTCTTATACAGAGTTTTAGCAGGAGCGATGGTCGGTTACGTTTTCCTTTTTATTTTCAACAATTATCTTATTTATTTTCAGGGCTGGCCGGGACCCCTCAATTTTCTCAAACACCAGGAGTGGTTTGGTTTTGCTCCCTTACGCAATCCACTCAAGGATGACCTCGTCATTCTGGGCTGGATTCAGTTTGTCGGTCTTTTCGCAGTACTGGTTGTTGTTTCCGCATGGGCTTCCAAAACACAGCAGCGTAATTTGAGGGCTGACGCGAAACTCTGGTCCGGTTTTGCTGCGTATATTGTCCGTACAGCATTTTGGGGGGTTCTGCTAATTGGTGTGATAGATGTTGTAATTTCTTTTTTGAGAGTTGAAAATTTTTTACCGATCTTAATTGGTGACGAACTGGCATTATCGCTGGGTAGATCAAGTTTTCGTGGGACCTTCGTTCTTTATCCATTATTTATCGTAGGGGGCGTAATAGCTTTTTTTGCACGCGGACTTGGTTTTATCTGGCTTTCATTAATGGTAGTCATTGCTGAGTTTATGATCGTCGTTTTGCGCTTTATTTTTTCTTACGAGCAGGCATTTATGGGTGACCTGGTGCGCTTCTGGTATGCCGCACTATTTCTTTTCGCCAGTGCTTACGGGATTGTCTCTGAAGGACATGTCCGCGTTGATGTGCTTTATGCATCTTTAACTAAGCAATACAAATCAATCACTAACACCGTTGGATCTTTAATATTGGGAATCCCTTTGTGCTGGACCATTTTGCTGACCGGTATGTGGACAATAGGAAGCAGCCTGAACGGACCGCTTTTGAGTTTTGAGGTTTATCAGCAGGGATACGGCATGTACGTAAAATACCTGATGGTCGGTTTTCTTATTATCTTTGCCGTAAGTATGCTGGTGCAGTTCGTAAGTTATACTCTGGAGAATATTGCAAACTTACGTGGTGAACCTGATGGCACTTCTGTGAAAGACGAATTTTATGAAATTTTGGAAGTTTAGACTTTTTATCAAGCGGCAACTGAAATGAATTTTAATTGGAATATATTTGATATTTAAAACTTTGATCATAGAAAGCAACAAAATGAGGATTTTAATTTTAAATTTTATAGTTTGAACATGGAATATTATTTTCTAGCTCTGCTTTTGCTTGTGATGATGAGCGCACTAATCTCAGGGTTCCCTGTCGCCTTTTCACTTCCGGGATCAGCTATCCTGACCATTGGCATAGCAGCGCTTTCAGGATATATTTTTACCGGTGACATTGATTCATATTTCGTACAGGGCGGTCCGGTAGAGTGGCTGACTGCCGGAGTCACAAATTTTCGCAGCCTGTATTGGGATGTTGAACGGGATACACTCATTGCAGTCCCGCTGTTTGTTTTTATGGGAATAATGCTTCAGCGATCAAAAATTGCCGAAGACCTGTTGGTTGCAATGGCGCAGCTTTTTGGGCCAATACCCGGAGGACTGGGAATTTCAGTGGTATTTGTCGGTGCTCTTTTAGCTGCTACTACCGGCATAGTCGGGGCCACTGTGATTGCCATGGGCCTGATTTCACTTCCTGCTATGCTTCAGAATAACTACTCCAAATCGCTGGCAACAGGAACCATCTGTGCCTCAGGAACATTGGGACAAATTATACCCCCTTCTATTATACTTATACTGCTCGCCGATCAACTGTCTAATGCAACGGACATTGCAAGTAATGCCAGACAAACGGCTTATAGAGAAGCAACAGGTGAATTTGTTCTGCCATCCACACTGGATGTTACCTCAACCAGTGCGGGAGACATGTTTATGGGTGCCTTCGTACCAGGCTTAGTTCTCGTTGGCCTGTACATGCTTTACATATTGATATACGCATTGATTAAACCGGAAGTAGCCCCTCCTGTACTTTACGAAGGTAAATACGATTTAAAATTTGTGATGAGTGTTTCACTTTCACTTATACCTCCGCTCTTTCTGATATTTGCCGTGCTTGGTTCAATCGTGCTTGGTATTGCCACAGTCAACCAGGCAGGATCAATCGGTGCAATTGGCGCAATAGTGATGGGTGGCTATCGTCTGAATACCAGCAAGAAATACACTTACTTCCCGGCAGTGCTTGCAATAGGAGCTACAATAGCGATCGCGGTCATCCTCAGCTTTTATCAGTTGAATGTAAAGAATATAAAAAGCACTTCTGACGCAATTGGAATATTTCTGGCGGCAACTGCCGTGATCGTGCTTTTTGTTGGTGTTTTCTGGAGCGGGTGGCGAATATACAAAATTGATAACACTTTACATGGTGTAATGATCGAAACTGCCAAAACGACTTCAATGGTTTTTATCATTCTCATCGGAGCAGCTATGCTCACTTCTGCTTTTAGGGGTTTTGGTGGTGAGGAATTAGTCAAAGGTTTTCTAACAGGTCTTGAAGGCGGTTTTTGGGCACAATTTGTTGTTGTGATGGCCGTGATATTTTTACTGGGTTTCTTTCTGGATTTTATTGAAATAGCAGTAGTGGTTGTACCAATTGTTGCTCCAATTTTACTCGCCGAACCTTCAGCCAACATAACCGCGGTCTGGTTGGGAGTAATGATCGGCATGAACATGCAAACCTCATTTCTCACACCGCCTTTTGGTTTTGCTTTATTTTATTTACGTGGGGTCGCACCACCCTCTGTCAAAACCCTTCATATTTACCGCGGAGTTATCGCCTTCATTTTGTTGCAGCTGGCCGGACTTGCTATTGCCGGATATTTCCCGGCATTGGTCAATTATATGCCTAAAAGAATATATTTAACTTCCGAAAATGCACCTCCTCCCGTCAATCCCAAGCTCCAAGTCTGCCTGGAAGATTTCATCTTTAATGTTTATGATACAGAAACAGATTTGCTGCGATCAGGAGTTGAAACCGCAAAAGGCTTGGATATCAGCTACATTCCTGAAAAACATCAAAAACGTCTGACTGAAGCCCATGAAAGGGTTCTTGCCACTTTTGGTTTAGTTGAAAATGTCCGAAATGCTGAAAAAGAACTGGCCTCATTTATTGTTGAATACCGACCACTTCACAAAAAAGTGCGCTTCCTTCAAAAGAAAATTAAATTTGTTGAAATTGATATTAAGGACATGGAAAGAACAATTCGGCGGTTGGAGAATTCCGGAGAAACAACTGGTACAATAGTTTCGAAAATAAAAGAGAATATCGCGTCTTTACAAAGCAGGAAGTCTGAGTTGGAAAGTAAAATTCCTGAAAATTGGAAGGCAGAACGTGAGAAATATTTAAATTTAGCGAATGCTGAAAGCAAAGCACGGAAAATATACAGACTCAACGTAGACGAAGCCTATGAACCATTAATGGAATTACGCAAATTTATTGTTCACCATGATTCTCTTGCAGCACTAAAAGATGACTTACTCGGTCTAAAATCAATAATTGCAAATGATCCGGAAAAAATCGCCATGAAAAAAATCAAAGTAGTTGAAAAACTATTAGGTAATGTGGCAGGATCCAGCAAAATTAAGTCGAAGATTTCAAAAGCAAGACGTGCATTGAAAAGAAATTCGGATAGAGAAAAAGCAGCCGGATTTCTGGAGCAGGGACTCGAATTGTTTTTTCAGGAAGTCGCTTGGCGAGGACAGGCTTCTGATCAATTATTAGCTGGATTAAATGAATATGAAGGTACACTCAGTGGAAGTATTGGAGCCAGATTACAAACTCGTCTCAGCAGCGAACAAGCTGCATTTGTTGCCAGCTGCCTGTCTGAACACCGGGATGTTTCATTGGCTTTCTAAATATTCAAAACAGAAACCGTGTTGCTAGGGATTGTGTGACTGCTTTTTGGAGAGGAGCAAAGGTGTGAGGATTATCTATGAGCACTGAAATGTGAGGATCCAAACTTTGAAAAAGCTAAGTTTTGCGCATGTCCATTCATACTGAACCACTCCAGAATATTACAATGTCCGCTGGTGGGACATATTCTCTTACCACCAAAGGAGCAGAATATGTAATAAACGCTGCTGTGCCAATAGTTCTGGAAGCCCTTGATTCGATGAAAATATCAAAGAATTAGAATGTTTTCACCTTCTCTGACATGGGTACTGCGGATGGAGAAACATCGCTCAAGATGGTCGAAAGTTTCATCAATTTCCTTCAAAAAAATTCTCCTGGAATCAGTATTAACGTTGTCTATGCCGATCAACCAAAAAACGATTTTAATGGCCTTGTGCAAACTGTACTTGGTTTAGGTCATTTTCCCAGTTACCTTGAAAAGACTAAAAACGTTTATCCTCTTTTCTCTGCAAATTCTTTCTATAAACAGATTCTTCCTGACAACACTTTGGATTTTGGTTTTTCAGCTACTGCCATGCACTGGCTGAGCAACAAACCCTGTGACATTAGTCACCACGTCCACATGGTTGGTGCGGAGGGAGAGGAATATTTATGTTTTGCCGAACAAGGGAAAAAAGACTGGGAAACCATTTTGCTGAATCGTGCCCGAGAATTGAGGTCAGGAGGTCAATTGATATTACTCAATTTTTGTTGTGACGAAAATGGAAAATATCTGGGCAACACGACAGGCGTGAACATGTTTACCAACTTTGCTCAAATTTGGCAGGATTTTATGGCTCAAGGACGAATCGGCCCTGAAGAATACCGGAGAATGACTTTACCACAGTATTACAACACGGTAGAGGAATTCAGCGCACCTTTTAAAAAAACCGAAAGCCCTGTATATTGCGCTTGATTAAGACTCAAACAAATTGAGACACACATCACTCCCTGCCCTTTTGCTGAAGCCTTTAAGGAGCACCAGGATGCCCAACGATTTGCGGAAGAATACATCCCAACCGTCAGAAGTTGGAATAAAAGTATTTTTTTCGGTGCACTGGACATTCAACGTCCATTGAAAGAACGTGAAAAAATCATCCATGACTACTATCAAACCTAACAAAAACAAGTTCAGGAGTCACCAGAAATACACCGTATGGACTACGTACATGCCTTCATAGTCATAGAAAAAGTCTAGAACATAAATCTAAAAAGAAATTTTAATTTCAATTTAAAAGAGCAGCAACCTTGTTAAGGCTTTCTTTCGCATCGCCAAATAACATCCGGGTATTATCTCTGAAATAAAGAGGATTACCTACTCCTGAATATCCGGTGGCCATACTGCGTTTGAGCACTATCACTGTTTTAGCATCCCAGACTTCAAGTACAGGCATTCCGAAAATCGGACTTGATTCATCATCCAGTGCTCCGGGATTGACGATATCATTTGCTCCAATGACCAAAACCACATCCGTTGCATTAAACTCTGAATTGATTTCGTCCATTTCGAAAACGATATCATAGGGCAAATTTGCTTCGGCCAGCAATACGTTCATATGACCAGGTAATCTCCCTGCAACCGGATGGATGGCAAATTTAACACTCACATTTCTGCTGCGCAGGTTTTTGGTGATTTCGTGGACTATGTGCTGTGCCTGGGCCACTGCCATTCCATAACCTGGAACAACGATAACCTGTTTGGAACTGCGCAGTAAATCTGCTGTTTCTTCGGCAGAAGTTGATTGCGCCTCTTTTCCGTCATCCTCTTTTGAAACTACCGCAATTGTTCCTTCGGCTACACCGAAGCCACCTGCAATCACGCTGATGAAAGAGCGATTCATTCCCCTGCACATGATATAACTAAGAATTGCGCCACTGCTTCCTACAAGTGCTCCGGTAATAATCAGCAAATCATTGGAGAGCATGAATCCTGCGGAGGCCGCAGCCCATCCTGAATAGCTGTTGAGCATTGAAACAACAACCGGCATGTCCGCTCCGCCAATTGCCATAATCATGTGAATGCCAAGCAATCCGGCAATGGCAATAATAATCAGAAGATACATGAGTTGCTCTTCCGGAGATCCGTTCACAAACCATGCTCCAAACAAAACACTGATCAACACCAGCAATAAATTGAGCTGGTGCCGCAAAGGTAATGTCAAAGGCTTTCCGCCAATGCTTCCTCGTAATTTCAAAAACGCGATTACTGATCCTGTAAAAGTGTAGGCGCCAATAAAAACACCCAGTACGATTTCAATTTCGTGAATCAAGAGTTCAGTACCGGACAAACTGCCCGGTTCCATGTGACTGACTATGCCTACCAATACCGCAGCAACACCGACAAAACTGTGAAGGATGGCTACAAGTTCCGGCATTTCCGTCATAGCCACACGCCGAGCGACAATTAGCCCAATTCCACCTCCAACGAGCATGACCACCATTAAAGTACCAATACTGCCAACACGTCCCCCAAGTATTGTTGCTAAAACCGCAATAATCATTCCGGCAACACCACAGAGATTTCCCCGACTCGCAGTTTCTTGATTGGAAAGTCCTCTTAAACTGAGGATAAAAAGTACACCGGCAACAATGTAAGAAACCGTAAGCAATCCTTCAGGCATTTTGTTGATTCAATTTTTAAAGATTAAAAGCACAGGCTGTCAGACATTGCGGAAAAAGAGTTTAAGATGGTTATTTCTGGAACATTTCCAGCATCCTGGAAGTTACCAGAAAACCTCCAACAATGTTGACAGTTGCAATCAAAACTGCAACAGCAGGCAAAATGATTTGATCTCCAGAAAGATGGGTCATACCACCAATAACAATGATTCCACTAATTGCATTAGTAACACTCATAAGCGGCGTATGCAATGAAGGCGAAACGTTCCAAACAACCATGTAACCTACAAAACAAGCAAGGACAAAGACTGTAATATGGGAAAGAAATTCGGATGAACCTCCAAATCCTAACAGCACTACGAGTCCAGCAGCAAACGTCCAGGTTAGTAATTTGAGCCAAAATCCATTTTTACTTTCTTTAACAGATAACTTGGCATGGTCTTCTGTAACGAGAGTTTCCTGCTTCAAAGGTTGTGCTACAGGTTCAGCGGTTGGTTTTGGTTTTTCTGGATCCCAAATAACTTTTCCGTCATGAACCACCGTTATTGCTCCTGTGATTTCATCATCCAGGTCAAGATTGAGTTTAGCATCCGGACACAGATGCTGAATCAGTTTGGCAGTATTGTTGCTGAAAAGCTGACTTGCCTGAGTTGGCAAACGGCTGGGAAGGTCAGTCAGCCCGATGATGGTAACTTTTTTATGAACACATGTTTCTCCCGGTATTGTCAGTTCACAGTTTCCGCCTCCTTCCGCAGCCAAATCTACGATTACTGATCCAGGAATCATGCTTTCTACCATTTCTTTTGTAATAAGTATTGGAGATTTTTTACCGGGAATGGCTGCAGTGGTAATGATTATATTTACTTCCTTTGCCTGTTCTGCAAACAATTTCATTTCTGCTTCAATGAATTCTTTGCTCATAGTTTTGGCATAACCACCACTGCCGGCACCATCTTCCTCAAATTTTATTTCCAAATATTCTGCCCCCATGCTCTGAACCTCTTCACGCACTGAAGTACGTGTGTCGAACGCCCTTACAATTGCACCTAAACTCTGGGCTGAACCAACAGCAGAAAGTCCTGCAACTCCGGCACCTATCACCAAGACTTTGGCTGGAGGAATTTTTCCAGCAGCAGTGATTTGTCCGGTAAAAAGTCGGCCAAAATGATGAGCTGCTTCCGTAACAGCCCGATAACCGGAAATGTTTGCCATGGAACTCAGTACATCCATTGACTGTGCACGGGATATTCGGGGAATCTGATCCACAGCAATTGCAGTACCACCTGTGTTTGCGAGCATTTCCAACAACTCAGAGTTACGTCCCGGATTTAACAGACAAATCAAACATGAATCTTTGCGTAGTAATTCTGCCTCATGCTCGCCGGTTTCATGATTTTCTTCAGGAGCCCGAATCTTGAGAATTACATCTGCACGCTTCCAAACTTGATACGCATTTTCAACAATTTCTGCACCAGAATCTTCATATTGATCGTCTGTAAAATTCGCAATGACTCCAGCTCCCTGCTCTATCATGACAGAATGTCCATTTTTCAGACTCTGTTTTACGACAGAAGGTGCCATCGCCACCCTGCGTTCACCGGGATGTATTTCTTTGAGAACTCCTATGATCATCAAAAACTCCTGCTAGTTGTTGTTAGTGTGTGGGTTACAATATAACACATTATTTTTTCCAGCTAAATAAGTAATTTTGCGATTATATTCCCAATGATCAATTCCAGTTGGTTTGTAGTCGTAATAATTCAGTTTTCAACAAGTTTTCTTCATTCAACTATTCAAAATTCTCAGCCTTTATTTATTCCAAGGATGGAGATATTTTTTCAAAAATAGTACACTACAGACCAAACAATAATTTAATCAACAAGTTCATAATTTTATTAAACATTATGCAGGATTCTCTGGTCTTTCACTTTTGCATCTTTTTCCGTGAAAACCGTTTGGAAAGCGGCTGGATTGAAGGTATGCAGAAGAACAAAATAATTGTCGTTCCTATCCATGGTAAAAAACAATTTCTGCCTGCCAATCGTATTGCTTTCAGCTGGCGAGATAAAAAATTACCTGTAACCGCAGAAATGGCGCATGAATCTCTTGCCCTGCAGTTAGAAAAAGCAAATCAGTTCAAACAGACCTGTGAGATGGAAACCATGCATTCCCTGCTTGAAGAAATAAAGGAATATTCTTTAGAGAAACTTGCTGCTGATTTTCTCAATGATCCAAATGATTCAGTCTGCAAACTTGGTTTGTTTCTATCGCTGCGAGAGGACTCTTTCTGGTTCAAACATAACCGAAATTTCACATATACACCCAGAACAGGAGTAGAACTGGAAACCATAAAAGCCCAGATGGCTCGGGAAAAAAAACTTAAAGAACAGGAAGTTCGGATTAACAAATGGATAAAACAACTTGAATCAGGTGATTGGAATGCAGAATCTGAAATTTCCGCAGAACAGCAAAACTGGATAGACCAATTGCTGAATTTATTGACTGATGGTACTGATTCTCAATATTGGAAAGAAATGTCTTCACTTTTGGACTGGGGTAACTCGTTTGGATTTGGCGAAGAAAATTGCCTCAAACGCTGGCTCAGCAGAGCAGGTTCTCCTGTTTCACCGTCTCGATTGACACTGCTACGTGCTCGTGTTCGTGAACGATTCAATGCAGAAATTTATGCGGAAGTTGAACGAATCCGCAAAACTCCTTTGGTAAATCTAGCATTGTTTTCTCCGGAAACACCAACTTTCACTATTGATGCCGAAAAAACCCGCGATTATGATGACGCGTTTTCTGTAATGGAATGGAGCAATGGGTGGCTTGTAATTGCAATTCATATCACAGATTTAAGCCATTCAGTGCATCCGGAAGACTTACTCTTCAAAGAGGCTGAAATCCGGATTTCTTCCGTTTATTCACTTGAAGAATCTATCCCCATGCTGCCTGTCGAACTTTCGTGTGATACATTTTCCCTTAAAGCAGGCGAAAACAGAACCGTGCTTAGTTTTATCTTTCGGCTGTCCGGTAATGGAGATTGGAATTTACTTGATGTGGAATCACGCTTAATTCGGGTACAGCAGAATTTAAGTTACGAAGAGGCTGACCGATTAATTGAAAAAGAACAAGATTTCTGGGGCTTACTCAACAAATTTTGCCTGCGATCACAGGAACAGCGTTTGGGGAAAGGCGCACTCAATTTGGCAAGAAAAGAATTTGATTTTGATATCAGTGATCCACAACACATTCGTATTACTCCTCTTAATCGAAACAGTGATGCCAACAGAATTATTGAGGAACTGGCAATCTCAGTGAACCGTGAAACTGGTCGGCTTTTTCAGGAAGCGGATTTTCCGGGAATTTATCGAACCCAGTCTTCGTATGAAATAATCAAAGAAGTAGAAGAAGGCACACAGCTTTCCATGGAACATCTACGGATTGAGCCTGCAAGATTATCGACCATACCCGGAAGTCATGCAGGTTTGGGTTGCGAAGTTTATATGCAGATAACTTCTCCAATCAGGAGATTCGTGGATCTGATAACTCAGCAGCAGTTAAAGCTGTTAATTGAAAAGAAGGACCCTGTTTTCAGCAATGAAGACATGATGCGCTGGTCTGAAGAAATCAGTCTACGTCACAAAAAATACAGCCGGGCAGAGAGAGATATTCTTAAGTACTGGAAGCTAAAATATCTACAACAACATCTTGGGGAAATATTTGAGGCAAAAGTAAGGAAAAAACTTGCTAACAACAATACTGAAATTGAACTGTTGGAACTGGACTGTATAGTTCCAGTGGCTGGTATGGGAGAGCACGAAGACGGGGAGCAACTGCTGCTGTTAATCAACGAGGTTGGACTGGAACCACCGAGACTTGGTGTCAAAACGCAAACACCCGGAGCGGAAGTAATCCCCCATCGACTTGAGTAAATGAAATAAAAGGTCAGACAAGCATCTCATCAACCACAACCGGTTCATAAATCAATTCGTCAATATTGATTGCTTTGTGACCTTTATACGCTCCTTGAAATCCGGTAAATTTTTTAACTCCATTGACTTCAATCGAAATCGGATGCTTAACTTCATGCTCCAAATACAAAACATCATCCTTTTGTAAATTCAAAAAATCACGTACTGAGATATTCATCTCACCCAGTTTTGCCACTATTTCAACATTAACTTTCTGTAAATTTTGTTTGAAACGATTGCTCCAGGTATTATCTTTCTCATCCTGCTCACTTTGAAAACCTGCGTTCAGTTTGGTACGTATCGGTTCAATCATTGAATAAGGCACACATACCGTAATTTCCATAGGCGCCTTCCCGACTTCAATATCAAAAGTCACCACTATGACAATTTCACTACGGGGAACAATCGAGACAAATTGTGGATTTATCTCAGTACGTGAAAAGTTGACCTGAACTGGAAATACCGGCCGCCAGGCTGTTTGTAAATCCTCAAGTCCGCTGATTATTACGCGTTTGATCATTCGTGATTCAATTTCAGTAAATTCACGTCCTTCGGCTTTGATTTCAGCCTCTCCAGACCCTCCGAAAAACATTTCGACCAAGGTAAAAACCAGTCTGGTTTCAAAGACCATCATGGCATTTCCTCTTAGCGGGGTCATCCGGAAGAGATTCATGGAAGCAGGCACAGGCAGGGTCTTGATATACTCACCGAACTTGATCAATTCTGTGGATCGTACACTGATGTCCACAACCCTGCGCAACGCGTTAGATAAAGTTAAGCGGAAAAGACGGACAAAACGATCGTGAATAATTTCGAGTGTGGGCATTCGTCCACGAATGATGCGGTCCTGCGCAGTGAGGTCAAAAGTGACGATTGCTTCCGGGTCATACTCTCCATCATTATCTTCTTCCTCACTCACAACATCATCACCGGCTACACCCTTCAACAGTGCATCAACTTCATCCTGGGACAAAACAGAACCCATTTTTTCCTTTGTTATAAATTTGAATTTGACTTATGAAAATAGCCAAGGCTCACAGCCCCGGGACTTACCAGGGCAAACCATGCAAGTAATGTTCAACTAGATAATAATGATACGTGATACTTGCAAATGATTCTTAAAGACGCTCTGCTATGGGTTTGTAGCTGCGCTCAGATTGTCCAACATACAACTGACGGGGGCGGGCTATTTTTTGTTTAGGATCCTCGTGCATTTCCTTCCACTGCGCAATCCAACCCGGCACACGTCCCAAAGCAAACATAACAGTAAACATATTTACTGGAATACCAATAGCACGATAAATGATACCAGTGTAGAAATCTAAAGTGGGATACAGTTTTCGCTCTATAAAATAATCATCTGACAGCGCTGTTTTTTCCAGTTTGAGAGCAATTTCAAGTAGTGGATCATTAACGCCTAATTTATTCAACACTCTGTCACAGACCACTTTGAGTATCTTGGCACGAGGGTCAAAATTTTTATATACACGGTGACCAAAACCCATCAGACGAAATTCAGAATTCTGGTTTTTGGCCATCTCAATATATTTAGAAATTCCACCACCATCTTCATGTATTTGTTGGAGCATTTGCACAACCTGTTGATTCGCCCCACCATGCAATGGGCCCCACAAAGCTAAAATTCCAGAAGCCACAGACGCATAAACGTTGGCCATACTGCTGCCGACAACCCGTACGGTTGAGGCACTGCAATTTTGTTCGTGATCCGCATGCAAAATCAGCAGTAATTCAAGTGTGCGCTCAATTTCCGGATCTAATTCATAAGGTTCTGCGGGAACCGCAAACATCATGTTCAAAAAATTTGCACAATATGATAATTCATCTCTGGGGTAGACAAAAGGCTGGCCTACACTCTTTTTATAGGCAAATGCGGCAATTGTGGTGACTTTAGCAATCAAACGTGCTGAATTGATCTCAAGGTCCTCAATTGATGCTTTCCCGGACGCTTCCACATAATAAGCTGAAAGAGAAGAAATCATGGATGATAGGATCACCATTGGATGTGCGTTTTGAGAAAAACCATCAAAGAAGTGCCGCATATCCTCGTGGATCATTGCATGCAAACTAACACGTTCAACAAAATTGTACAGCTGCGTTTTATCAGGCAGTTCACCATGTATCAGCAAATAGGCGACTTCGAGAAAGGTAGATTCTGCAGCCAATTGTTCAATCGGATAACCTCTAAATTGTAAAATACCGTTCTCTCCATCCAGAAAAGTAATCGCACTTTCACAAGTACCGGTATTGACAAATCCCGGATCCAGAGTAATGTAACCGGTTTTTTTTCGTAATTTGGAAATGTCGATTGCTTTTTCGTTTGCTGTTCCGGTCAACACCGGAAGCTCCAAATATTGGCCGTCAGGGAGACTGAGTTTAGCGATTGCAGACATAATAAAGCATAATTGGTGGTGAATATTTAAATCAAACTGTACGCCATTTCTCTAATTGAACCAGGATTGCTTTTTGTGCGTGCAATCTGTTTTCAGCTTGATCAAAAACGACTGACTGTGTGCTTTCAATCACTTCGTCTGTTATTTCCTTGCCCCGTTCAGCAGGAAGGCAGTGCAAAACAAGCGCATCTTTTTCAGCATATTTCAGCAGGCTTGAGTTTATTTGAAATTCTTTTAAAACCAGCTCCCTTTCCGCAAGTTTTTCTTTTTCTCCCATACTGGCCCAGACATCGGTATACAAGACTTCTGCACCATCCACAGCTTCCTGTGCGCAGTGAGTAACTTTAATGGTTGAAATTCCGATTTCCCTAATTTCGCTGACGAGTTTCATGTCAGGTAGAGTTTCAGGAGCAGTTGCAATACGCAAATCAAGTGGAATCCGTGCCGCGAGATTCAACCATGAATTTGTCATATTATTGCTGTCACCAACGTACGCAATGCGTACGTTATCAATGTGTCCCAGTTTTTCCTTAATCGTCAACAAGTCAGACATCACCTGACATGGGTGGTTGAAATCAGTGAGCATATTGACAATCGGTACTGTGGCATGTTTTGCTAAATCCAGCACAAGCTGATGCGAAAATGTGCGGATCAAAATTCCATCCACATAACGTGACATTACTCTCGCAACATCTCTCACTGTTTCTCTCTCGCCAATTTTGAAATCCTGTTCCGAAAGCACCATGGATGTTCCGCCAAGCTGAGCGATTCCAACCTCAAAGGAAAGGCGAGTCCGTAAAGATGGCTTGTGAAAAAACAGTACATAAGTTTTTCTCTCCAGCAACTGCGGACACATTCCTTCTTTAGTCTGCTGCTTTAATTCGACTGCAAAGTCAAGATTGTTGTGGATCTCCTCAGTCGTCCAATCGAGAATTGAAATAAAATCTCTTTTCATAAATTTTAACAAAATCGGATATAGTACAAAAAATAATTGCTTCTACTCAAAAATATCGCTAGCATGAATTCTAACATTTTAACAACCACATGTTAAGAGGAATCATGCATGAAATGAATATCCTGGTCACAGTTGCCGTGATTGGAGGTCTTTACATCTCCATCTTTCTTGTAGCTGAGAAAGTTTTCATGAAAGAAGAAGATTGAGTCTCAGACTACCCTTGAGGCTCATTTTTTTCGTTTTTGCCGGCATTCTGTTGTTTACAGGCTGTTCTTCCTTTCCCGGTTCCAAACCATCCACTCTTACCACCTCACAACTCGAAAACCTGCGTAAATCAAAAGGCAATTACCATTTTTCCGGACGGATCCTTTTTAAGCATCCGAAAGGTAAACATAGTGGTGAACTGGCATTACAAATTTCCCGTAACTCAGAATTAAAACTGAGTATTTTTACTCCATTCGTTGGCTCATTAATTTATGAATTGCGCGCCAGTAACAATAAGATTTTGATCCTGAATTTTCAGGAAAAAAACTTCGTTTTGGCAGACAACAATCAGGAAACACGTCAAACCTGGCTTGGTATGGATATCTCTCTGACTGAATTAAAATGGTTAATTCTAGGACAACTTCCTGAAAAAACTCCGGCTTGGCGGCGCAAAAAACTTTCCGGAGGCGAATTGCTTCTCACTCAAGGTACCACAGAAATTAGACTGCGCTTTAACGCATCAGGACAAATTGAAACAATGCATAAATTTCTTGAAGGATTGCTGGAATTCCGTGCCAGAATTCCGATTTATCAAAAACATTACGATCTTCCGTTTCCGAGAAAAATCAGCATTGAGGATTATTCCGGAAACAGCAAGTGGCTGATGGTTTTCAGCGAAATACAAACCCCTTCCGGAACAATGAAAACACTGGATTTAAAACCACCTCCAAACATGCGACAGCTGAAATCCAATCAATGAACAATATTCAGTGAACTATTTTCAAAGCGGATAACTTTCATTTCGCCTTCTGCACTGATTCTGATAAACTTACGCTGCGAAAGCCAGTCCGGAACCACTCGCAAAACTCCGGAACAACCTTCCACCTTAATTTCCCTGTCAACGTGGAAATGGCCCACAAAGTATTGATCAACTTCCGGAAGTACGGATTGAGCAAACTCCTGTATTTCTTTTTCCGGAAAATGGAATTTATATTCTTGATTAGTTTGCACGAGCATTGCTTCAATCCGTCCTGCAATCCAACGTGCCACTGCTCCTGGTAACGCGCGAAAGAAGGCTTCAACAATTCTGTTGTGAGTGAATGCTTTCCAGCGCAAATATTGGCTGTCGTTGTAGTTAATCGTGTCACCGTGAATAAAAGCATAACGTTTCTTCCCCCAGTTCAAATGCCAATCGCCATGTGATAACTGCGTGAATGGAAGGATTTTTTTCCAACGCTCATTCAATTTTCGAGGTAATAACATCTCCCTGTTTCCTGCAACAAACACAACATTGCAACCTCTATCACGCAAACGCTCAAACCCTGTCATGGTTTTATGGTGCAAGTCAGTCCAGAATTTTTTAGGGGCCAGCCAAATTTTAAAAAGATCTCCTAAAAACACCACCGTATGTGGATTTTCCAAGTGCGCCAGCATCTCCACAAATTCCGCCGCGGGTGCAATGCTTTCATCCAAATGTGAATCAGTAACAATATACAGTAAACCATTCGGCTCAGATACATTTAGTGTAGACATTTATTTACAATTCTATTTATATATATATGGTAGTATATCAGCTATTTATCAAAAGTTAGTGATAATTAATTTCTCGAATTATCCTAAATAATCTACTAGTTTTTTGAAAAAAATAAAAGTATAATATTATGGGTTTAATTAACTTCAGTCACTTAACTCGACATTCACGTGTTTTTTAGTGTCATCCTGAACAAATATGAGGAATCTTGAACTATGTCAGTTCTTTATCAGATTTCTTCCTTAGGTTGAGATGACAATCCGAAATCAATGATATTAATCTCTTATGAGAACTCGTGACTCTAGAGTCACTTAAAATCAATAGAATAGTAGAAGTCTATGCGTTTAGTTATAGTTGGCGGAGGAAACATGGGCGGCGCAATCCTCAGCGCATTGGTTATGGCAAAAGCCGTTTCTCCGGAAAATATTTTGTTAATTGAACCGGATGAAGAAAAACGAGTTAGTTTGAGTAAAGCAACAGGCTGCCTTACTCAAACAGAAATTGACGAAACTTTACGTACTTATGACCTGATTTTAATTGCGGTAAAACCGCAGGGGTCGATACCGGCAATGGAACTTCTCGCTCAGTGGATTCTTCCACATCAACTGGTGATTTCAGTGATGGCCGGAATTTCTATGGAGACTATGCGAGGTGCCCTCGGGCAATCAAAGTTAGTGCGGGTAATGCCTAACATTCCCACTTTGATCGCTGAAGGGATGAGCATTTATTTTGCCTCAGCTGAGGTTGACAAACGAGAACGTGGATGGATAAAAACTCTTTTTTCTGCTTGTGGTTCGTGTTTGGAGGCAAAAGATGAAGACGCGGTGGATGCAGCCACAGCCATTTCCGGAAGTGGTCCTGGATATTTATTTTACTTCGCTGAGCAGATGACTGAATCTGCAAAATTACTTGGGTTTTCAGAAGCAGACGCACATATTTTGGTACAAAATACTATTCGTGGTTCAACTCTGCTTTGGGAATCTCAGCAAGTTTCTCCGGAAACATTGCGAAAACAAGTTTCATCTCCGGGCGGTACGACATTAGCGGCGCTAAATCATTTTCAATCCAAAAATGTTGGAGAGTCAATAAGAGAAGGAATCCAACTGGCTTATCAGAGAGCAAAAGAACTTTCATCATAAAAACATTTTTATTTTCAACTTCTTAACAAAATATGGCTTGTGTAATTATTGTCGGCACTCAGTGGGGTGACGAGGGAAAAGGTAAAATCGTTGACTTACTAACTGAACGTGCCGACGCAGTTGTACGTTATCAAGGTGGAAATAATGCGGGACATACTGTGATGTTCGGCAACAAGACCTTTGTTACACACTTGGTACCTTCTGGAATTTTACGAAAAACCACCTCAATTCTTGGAAATGGTGTGGTCATTGATTTAGCGGAGCTGATTAAAGAAATTGATGTATTAGAGCAAATGGATATTGCTGTGGAAAATTATTTGCGAATCAGCGACCGTGCACAGCTCGTAATGCCCTGGCACAAAACATTTGACCGTCTGGGAGAGGAACAAAAGGGAACAAAGAAAATCGGAACCACTGGTCGCGGAATCGGTCCTGCTTATGAAGATAAAATCGGGCGATCCGGAATCCGTGTCGGAGATCTTTTAGATCCTGAACATTTCAGAACTCTTCTGGAGGAAATTGTTGACAAAAAAAATCAACAACTTGAGCATTATTATAAATCTGATGAACCACCTTTTTCCACAGAATTAATTTTTTCAGAATTCGCAAATCATCTTAAAAAACTGGAACCATACATTTGTGATTCAGTGATGCTGTTAAATCAGTTAGTTGAGCAAGGCAAAAACATTTTGTTTGAAGGAGCACAAGGTACATTTTTGGATGTTGACCATGGTACTTATCCTTTTGTTACGTCATCCAATACTTTAGCCGGAGGTGCCTGCGCGGGTGCCGGAATTGGCCCGACACGCATCACAGACGTGCTTGGCATTGTCAAAGCCTACACCACCCGAGTAGGTAGTGGTCCTTTCCCGACAGAATTGTTTGATAAAGATGGCGAGCTATTACAGTCTGAGGGAAACGAATTTGGTGCTACCACCGGACGTCCCAGAAGATGTGGCTGGTTTGATGCATTACTTGTACGTCAAGCCGTCAGGCTAAATGGAGTTACTGGTATGGCGGTCATGAAACTAGATGTGCTGGACAATTTTGAGACTCTAAAAATTGCAGTGGGTTATCGTTTGGCCAATGGCGAGCTTAGGGAAAATCTTCCCAGATCCCTGGAAAGCGTCACTCCTGTTTACGAAGAAATGCCCGGTTGGAACAGAAAAACAGCGGGTATCACAGATTATGAGCAGCTTCCTCCAGAAATGCTGGCCTATCTTGACCGTTTGTCTGAGCTGGTTGGAGCACCGGTTTCCATTATTTCTACCGGGCCGAAACGTGAAGAATCAATTGTACTGAACCCTGATCAATTGTGGCGCTAAAAAACTGACTGCTGAGAATGAGATCATGATAAAAAGACTTTTAATAATCAGTCTCGTAGCTGTGATAGCATATTATGCAGGTGCTCAGGGAATTACACCCGGAAACCTTGTTGATTGGTTTGAAGAAAGCAAAATTACACAGACAATAAAAACTACCATCAATAAAACATTTGAACTGGTTGAAGATCAACAGCTTGTCGAAAAATCGGGAAACGTAATTGAAAGTTTAAAAGAAAAAGTATCAAACTGAAATTTTGATTTCCCGGCTCATTCCATTGCTTCCACGAACCGTTCCATCTTTGCTGAACGCGAACCTTTTACGAGCACAACGTCTTCTGTACTCAACTGTTCTTTGAACGAAATTAATAATTCAGTTAATTCGTCAAAGTGTTTTGCCGCTTTAAGTTTTCCTCCTCCGTTTTTCCAGCCTTCAAGATAAAATTTTATTTCAGCAGCACCAAGACCAAACATTTTCTCTACACCGTTTTTGACCATATTTTCGCCTACTTGACGATGAAATTCCGGACTCAAATTTCCGAGTTCGGCCATCGGAAACTTTGAAAAATAACGATTTTCCGAGGATTTTAGTTCCGGATACATCTTGTTTAGATTTTCAAGCACACTCTGAAAAGAAGACGGATTGGCATTATACGTATCATCAATCAAAATCCAATCAGCCTTGCATATCTTCTGAAAGCGTCCTTTGACAGACAAATCCAGAGCGGATGTTGCCAACTGAAGTTGTGAAACAGGCACGCCTTCCAAATGCAAAAGCGTCAACGCCAAAACCAGATTTTGCCTGAAAAGCGGACTTTCAATTGAAGTTTCAAACACAACATCAAATAGGCGGAATTTGTAGTTCCCCTCCAGAAAATGTTCTGAAAGCAGTCCTGTTCTGGTAATTCTAACCCCAGCTTTTTCAGCTGCATCTTCCACCAGTTTCTGATGCAGTAAAGAGTCCGGAATT
>DTUH01000012.1 GCA_012964265.1 Candidatus Lambdaproteobacteria bacterium | reverse complement strand
AAACTTAGCCTCTAGTTTCAGTGTCTTAGCTAGTTTACTGAAACGAACATAATTCTGTTTTCAAATATTTATTTTACGGAAATGAATCAATAAATTGATGAGTTCAAAAACCGTGGTAGCCGCGGCGAGTGCAGTCAACTCCGCGTGATCATAGGCTGGAGCGACTTCCACAACATCGGCAGAGATTATTTTAAGTCCGTTCAAACCCCTCAAAACCCCGAGTAATTCCCGCGTTGACATTCCCGCAATCTCCGGGGTGCCCGTTCCTGGAGCATGTGCCGGGTCCAATACATCAATATCAATTGACAGATATATTGGATTATCCCCCACCAGATCCCTGATGCGCTTGATGACGTGATCCACACCTTCATTTTGGAATTCGTCGCAATGCACAACTTTGAATCCTAATTCTTCATCATTTATGAGATCATCCCGGCTGTATAACGGGCCACGAATTCCGACATGGATTGAGGCGTGATCGAGGAACAGTTTTTCTTCAGCTGCACGTCGAAACGGAGTACCGTGAGTATAGGGTGCACCAAAGTAAGTATCCCAGGTGTCAAGATGCGCGTCAAAATGCACGAGCGCCACAGGTCCGTGATAATGATTTACCGCACGCAGCAAAGGCAATGCAATAGTATGATCACCACCCAGACTGATAATGCTGCCCACTTTTCCCAAAAGATCTGTCGCGGCAGTCTGGATTTGACTCACTGCTTCTTCAATATTGAAAGGATTGCAGGCTATGTCTCCTGCATCAGCAACTTGTAGTTCTGCAAACGGTTCTGTGTTATAAGCCGGATGATATTGAGTACGCAAATGTCGTGAAGCCTGCCGGATGGCCTGGGGACCAAATCTGGCACCGGGACGATAACTGGTTCCTGAATCAAACGGAATACCTAAAACGGCAATGTCGCAGCTCTTAACGTCTCTTAGTTCCGGAAGACGGGCAAAAGTAGAAGGCCCGGCATACCGCGGAACTATTTTTCCGCTAACCGGTTGAATTGGAGTATTTTCTTTAATCTTCATTCTTCATTCTTCATTTTGTGAAACTCTGCTTATATTTAAGGCATTGCGGTCAATATACTGGGGAAAATTACGATACACTTTTTGGTTTTATTCCAACAGTGCTCTCAGAAGTGAGTAAAGTTCAACTTGTTAACCGGCAAATTTCAGTGCTTTATTATTCCGACATTTCACGGGTATTTACCAGCTATTTGATTACTCTATGTCGATTTCTCTGAAATAATCTCTGATCTGCATTTCAAGATTTGCAAATGCAGATCAGAGATATGGCTACAACTGTTAATTGAGTTTTACATTAAGGTGGTACCGGAGATTTTTTGCAGGACATTACAAGTCTTATTCAACTGTTCTCCACTCAATTTGCCTACATTACCGGGTAAATTAGTGAGGCCTTTTGAAGAGTAATTTTTTCGCATATGATCAACATAGCAGTCACACATGCGCATCATCTCCGGAAAAGGTGTGTATGGCGCGTTCTGCTGGAAAGACAGACTACAGACGTGCCACATTTCTCTGATCTGTAAAGTAGGATAATCTCCAGAATAAGCTGTTTTTATCGGCACCTGCTTTGGAGTACAGGCTGAGATTAACAGTGCTAAAATTATACATTTAGCTAGATGTCCAAACTGCTTTCCCATATTTCCTCCTTTCCAGATCGACAAGAACAAAATGTCCTTGCCTCTGTCGTGTTATCCGTAATCCATTTAACTCTTACTCCAGTATATTGTTTATTACGATTCTTGCTTTAATCTATCTCCCAAAATTCTTCATTTTCGAGAGAAACCCCTGGTTATTGATTTAGTAGTACGAACCCTTCAAATCTTACACAGTATCTCTCTCTTTAATACAAATCCACCGATTATATTTGCTGGAACGATAATAAAATGAGATAGATATGCTGGCAGTTATAAATGAAAAAAATTACAGGATTTTAAGCATTGTGCCGTGGATCAAAGGCATCACGCACAGCTTCGCCGATAAAAACCAGCAAACTGAGTTGCAGGGCAATTACGGAAAATCCGGCGATCCCGAGCCATGGAGCATGGAGATTCGCTTTCCCCTGCGCCAGTAGTTCACCCAGAGATGGAGATCCCGGCGGTAAGCCGAAGCCCAGAAAATCAAGGGCGGTTAGTGTGGTTATTGATCCGGAAAGGATGAAAGGCATAAAAGTCATAGTCGCAACCATTGCATTCGGCAGAATATGGCGACTCATGATTCTGCTGTGGCTCAAACCGAGTGCACGGGCGGCGCGTACGTATTCGAGATTTCGCCCCCTTAAAAATTCAGCCCGCACCACGCCAACCAGACCCATCCAGCTAAAAAGCAGCATGATCAGCAACAGCCACCAGAAATTTGGTTCAACAAAACTTGAAAGGATAATCAGCAAAAACAGGACCGGCAGTCCGGACCAGATTTCAATAAAGCGCTGGCCCAGAATATCAACTCGCCCCCCGAAATAGCCCTGAACCGCACCTGCCGCTACTCCAACGATTGAACTCAGGAAGGTCAGCACCAGTCCGAATAAAACTGAAATCCGGAAGCCGTAAATCAAACGGGCAACCACATCGCGTCCCTGATCATCGGTCCCCAGCAAGTTTTCACCTGTAGGATAGGACGGTGCTGCAGTCGGCAAGTCGTAGTTGATTGTGTCATAGCTATATTGAATAAGAGGCCAGTATATTTCACCTTTCTTCTCAATTAACTCACGCACAAACGGATCACGATATTCCGCTTCTGTGGCAAACTCGCCGCCAAATTCTGTTTCCGGAATTGTTTCAAAAACAGGAAACAAAATGCGATCCTCAAAAATTACCATTAACGGTTTGTCATTTGCGATACCTTCTGCAAAGAGGCTGACGAAAAATAAAATCAGGAAAATCCACAAAGACCAATAACCTCGGCGGTTTGCGCAAAAATGCTGCAGGCGGCGGCGTGTAATCGGAGTCATCTGCTATGCTTCTCTGGTTTCAAAGTCAATTCTTGGATCAATTACCGTGTACATCAAATCACTGATGATACCGACGACCAGACCCAGCAGTGTAAAAATGAAGAGTGTACCGAACATGACGGGATAATCGCGCTGGATTGCGGACTCAAATCCAAGCAGTCCCAGGCCATCAAGGGAAAAAATAATTTCAATCAACAATGATCCTGTGAAAAACATACCGATAAAGGCGGCAGGAAATCCGGCAATGATAATCAGCATGGCATTCCGGAAAACGTGTTTGTAAAGAACCCGTCTCTCCGTAATACCTTTCGCCCGCGCAGTGATAACGTATTGCTTGTTTATTTCGTCGAGAAAAGAATTTTTGGTGAGCATCGTTAAAGAGGCAAAACTGCCAACTAAAACTGCACCAATCGGCAACACCAAATGCCAAAAATAGTCTAGAATCTGCTGCCACCACGGCAGAGATGAAATATTGTCAGACAGGAGTCCACGTAAAGGAAACCAGCTAAAATAGCTTCCTCCGGCGAAAAGAACAATTAACAGGATGGCAAAGAGAAAAGTTGGGATGGCATTTCCCAGAATTACTACGGTGCTGCTCCAGACATCAAAACGGGAGCCATGCCTTAGAGCTTTGCGGATACCGAGGGGAATGCTGATGAGATAAACAGCCAGGGTACTCCAGATACCGAGAGAAATCGAAACCGGCATTTTTTCCAGAACCAGATCAACAACTTTCTGGTCCCGAAAAAAACTTTCTCCAAAATTGAAAGTTGCGTAATCACGCATCATCTTGAAATAACGAACATGCAGCGGTTTATCAAAACCGTACATGCGCTCTATCTCACTGACAAGTTCCGGAGCAAGACCCTGAGCACCTCGATATTTTGAGGACGTTTCGGAAGTCGCACTCGTTTGACCTTTGATGTCTTCACCACCGCCTGAAAGCCGCTCGGTTGCACTGACTGCGTCACCCTGCAGTTTTGCAATCATCTGCTCCACCGGACCTCCTGGAGCAATTTGTATTATCATGAAGTTTACTGTCATTATTCCAATCAGTGTTGGAACAACCAGCAGCAAACGGCGGATGATGTAGGCGGTCATTAGGATTAACGCAGGAGTTTATGAAGCCTCTAGCATTTTTGAATTTATTTCAGGTTCGGCTTTTTTTCAAGTAATGTTTTTAGTTTTTCCGCATCGACCCACCAGGTGAAAAATCCCAAACCATATTTTGGAGTTATTGCAGGGCGGGAAAATTTATTCCAATAAGCCAGGCGGTAGTAGTTAATGTGCCAGTGCGGAATCACGTAATGTCCCCACAACAACGCACGGTCCAGAGCCCTCGTACGGGCAATCAGTTTTTCACGGTCCGGAGCCTCAATTACAAGCCGGATAAGTTTGTCGATTGCAGGATTGCAAATGCCGGCGAAATTACGTGTTCCGCTCGTTTCCGCCGCTTTGCAACTCCAGTAATTGTCCTGCTCATTTCCAGGTGAAAGCGACTGGCCGATTACCATCACAAACATGTCAAAATCAAAGGAACGGATGCGGTTTATATATTGTGATGTATCCACCACCCTGACACTCGCTTCAATTCCCATGCGTTCAAGGTTTTTCTTGAAAGGCAAAACGATGCGTTCAAATGCAGGTGAAATCAATAAAATTTCAAATTTAAGTGTTTCGCCGCTGTCATTGTTGACACGCTTGCCGTCTTTGATTTCCCAACCTGCTTCTTTCAGTAATTTAGATGCAGCGCGAAGCTGGCTGCGGATATTTCCGGAACCGTCAGTGAGTGAGGGGCGAAACCTTTTAGTGAAAACTTCTTCCGGAAGGTCTTTGCGAAAAGGCTCAAGAATCGCCAATTCTTCCGGAGAA
>DTUH01000011.1:1430-4865 GCA_012964265.1 Candidatus Lambdaproteobacteria bacterium | reverse complement strand
ATTATTGACTAATATTAATTTTCAGCAAGTCCTATCTACAGTTTTTTTAATTAGTCATTAATACTTTTATCCAAAATAAAGGAGGCTTATGAATACTCAAAAGAACCTGATGATGTTAACCATTGTTATTTCTGCAATTTATGGAGTTTGGTCCATATTTGCTCCGGGAAACCTTATGAGTACCTACAGTACGCCAGAAGAATTTGTTAACCCAGTCACACTGAATATTGTTATGCTGTTTGGTGTTGCAGCATGGGTTGTCGCAATTCTTGGTTTGTACATAAGAGCGACTGTAACTGAAGAAAACGTCGAAAAAGCCATGATGGTATTTGCTCTAGCCTGGCTTCTCTATGGAATTCACGGTGTCTTGGCTGAACGCGTACTAACCTGGCCATCTGGACTTGAACCCAGTGCCTTTTCAGAGCAGACCATTGGAGGAATAATTTTCCTTGTTTTGAGTGTTGTATATTATATTTTTCGTAAACCAAAAAGCAGCTGAAAAACAAGTATAAACTCACCTTAAGGGGGGCATTCGTCCCCTTGAATTTTTCACATTTTGCTGCAATCAAGAATTTACAGAGATTAAGAACTTATTTCCCAAGTATTATTCATGTTCAGCACCCTGTTAAACCGTTTAAATCTCTGGTTTGAAAAACTTCCTGATCGTGCACGCCGACGTAGAAAATTGGTCTGGAGCATTTTTATAGCGCTTACCCTGCTGATTGTTTCAGGCGGAGCGTTCGTAAAAATCGACATGACGCTCGACTCGTTTTTTCAGGATGATGATCCGACAAAACTTGAGATGAATCGTTTCCGCTCCCTTTTTGGCAGCGACGAAGTGGCTTACGTGATTTACAAAGCCAGAGACGGCGATGTGTTTTCAGAAAAGTCATTGCGTCTGGTGCGCGAAATTCAGGAAGAACTGCTTCATTATCGACTCTACCTGTCTGCAGGTGAAATGTCACCACTCGACCACATTACTGATGTCAAAACCATTCTCAATGTTTCCTTCATGGAAGCAGGAGAAGACTCGCTCATTTCACGAAATTTCATTGGAGACATAATTCCACAGACAAATGAGGAACGGGAAAAAATCCGCAAGGCCGCTTTGGAACATCCGGATTATCCTTTGCTTTATATTTCTGAAAATACGGAATATGGCGCAATCATAATCCGTACGGATTTTGGTACTAAAATCAAAGGCGAACCCTACAGTGCACCATACCGTGATGATTTTGCCGAAAGCACACAAGAACACACAAACAACACAGAGAATTTTGGTTTTGAGGAGTTTGAATCGGAGGAAGAGGCATTCGATGTGGGCAGCGAAAATGTGGCCGTGATTGAACTGGGACAGACCGGAGGGCTTCCGGAATTTGAAACGCCCGGAATGCCGGACTATGCGGAATTTATGCGTGTACTGAATGCCAAATTGGGACAGGCAAAATTCAGCGAACACCTTGAATTTCATCCGGTGGGGAATCCGCCGTTGATGGCGTTTTTTAATGATGTTATTGTTGAAGAAATCGGCCTCGTTTCCGCTTTATCGATTGTATTGATTGCAGTGGTGCTGTGGATATTATTTCGTTCTTTCAGCGCCGTAGTTTGGCCGCTGGTGATTATAATAGTCACATTACTTTGGGTAGTCGGATTGATCGGCTGGACGGTGGAGACAATGTCAATGATGCTGAACATCATCATTTTTCTGGTACTCGCCATCGGTGTTGCGGACACAGTTCACATTCTTTCGGGATATTTGTTTTTCCGCAATCACGGTGAATCCCACGAAGAAGCCTTGCGCTCCGTTTTCCGTAAAACTGCTTTGGCCTGCATGTTGACCAGTATCACGACCATGATCGGCATGTTTTCTTTGTTACTCGTACCGATAAAACCTATTCAAAGTTTTGGCTTATTTTCCGGAATCGGGGTTTTTATCGCCTTCCTCTTAACAGTTTTTGTGCTTCCGCTGATGCTCGACCTCTGGTCACCTTATGCCAAAAACCCGAAAGCGAGCCTTACAAAAAAGAAGCATCGCTTGGACGATGACGGACAACGCATGCACTTTGTTCAGAGTATCTTGCGAAAAGTCGAACCATTGAGTTATCGTTTCCCGCTGGCAGTGACATTGAGTTTTGTTTTGGCTGCCGTGATTTTAGCCTACGGCATCACAAAAGTTAAAATAGATACAAACATGGTCAATATCATCAAAGAGGGTCAGCCCATGCGCACCACCTACAATTTGGTGGACCGTTTCATGGGCGGCTCAGGAAGCGCAGAAATTCTGGTCAATACCGGAAAAATTGATGGTCTCAAAGACCCCCGGATTTTGAATGCCATGGATGATCTGCAGATATTTGTGAAAAATGAATTTCCGCATTTGGTTACAAAAAGCACTTCATTGGTTAATATCAGCAAAGATTCGTTTAAGGCACTTAATGAAGGACAGGATTCAATGTATGTGATTCCGGATGATCCAGGAATTTTGGCCAACACATTGTTTATGTTCAACAATGCGAATCCCAAAGAACGCCGCCGGATGGTTACGGATGATTATTCGTTGGGACGTATTTCGGTTAATTTACGAAATTCCGGTTCGCAGGAATACAATGATATGATCTTCCGGATTCATAATTTTGCGGATCGGCGTTTTGCGGAATTGAAAAGCGATTATCCAAAACTTAAGGTACGTGTCACCGGCACACTGGCTATGCTTTCACAAATGACGGATTACATCAGCTGGTCTCAAGTCCGTAGTTTTGGACTGGCGTTGATCGTAATTTCCCTGCTTTTGCTGCTCGTATTTTCTTCTTACCGTGCAGGAATGGTAGCTTTGCTGCCAAATATTTTTCCGGTACTGACGATTTTCGGAATCATGGGCTATCTGGAAATTTCACTCGACACCGACACTTTGCTTGTTGCTCCGATAACCATCGGCATTGCAGTTGACGACACAATTCACTTTTTGACTAATTACCGTGCTGAAGTCAGCAAACACGGAAATATCAAGGAAGGCATTATTAAAACTTTCAGGGAAACCGGACAAGCAATTACTTTCACCTCAATCATTCTTTCAATCGGTTTCCTGATATTTTTAATGTCTTCACATCAGGGATTGAGCAATTTTGGCATCATGAGCGCAATTGCCTTTTTTACGGCCCTGCTGGCAGATTTATTTTTGCTGCCTTCAATGTGTCTGTTGTTTAACGTTCGTTTCAAGTCGGAAACTGCAAATTTGAAAGAAGCCGTCAAATGAGTTTTCTATGATGCATTCGTTAAAAGGCCTAAAAACGTGTCATTTCGAGCAAAGCAAAATTATTTTTCTATGTTAAGCACTAATATCATAAAGATTTCTCCACACGGTCGAAATGACACAGCACCTAAACAGCCTCTGGTTTTTTTAATTCCCGGTTTACTGATTTGGGCCATAATCTTTTC
>DTUH01000011.1:0-1420 GCA_012964265.1 Candidatus Lambdaproteobacteria bacterium | reverse complement strand
GGGGCGGGGGGGGTTGCAGAGTTTTTACGAAACCGTCTTCTACAAGCCATAAGAAATATTTATGAACCTTAAAATCAAAATTCTAAGTTGCATTACCGCTTTTCTGGTTTTGTGGACGGCTTCTGTGTTTGCCCAGGAAGCACGTGCAATAATGCAAAAAGTACTTGATCGAAACGATGGAACAACCGAGGTTTCGAGGCAAAAACTTTCAACATGCCGTTTTGTGAAAAAGAACAAAAGGCTCGTCTGCGCAGAAAGTCCGCGGGTGAAGGTTTTTGACAGTGTCAGAAAAGATTATGGCCCAAATCAAAAAGATACCAAATCCATCACGATTATCCAAAAGCCTGTCAGCGAAAAAGGAATAGGCTTTTTGCAGTATGATTACGAGAAACAGGGAAAGGATTCGGATCAGTGGATGTATTTATCTGCCATGAGAAAGATCAAACGGATTGTGTCAGGAAATGATGATGAACCAAAAAGCGGAAGTTTTTTTGGCTCCGAAATCAGTTATGAAGATCTTGAGACAAGACATTTGGAGGATTATCAGTATCGGATTTTGAAAAGTGTGATTTACCGTAAACGTCCTTGCTGGGTCATAGAAAGTCTTCCTACTCCAAAAAGGACTCGAAAAAGCAATTACAGCAAGTCTATTCAGTGGGTGGACAAGGAACGGGATCTGGTACTTAAAACCTTATTATTTGACAGACAGGGAAAACCTGTAAAGCAAATCGTAATCGGCCAAGTGGAAAATATAAAAGGCATTTGGGTCGCACGTAAAATTCACGTAACCAATGTCCAAACCAAACGCCGCACCACTATGAGTCTGGAATCGGTGATGTTCAATGTGGAAGTCCCGGATTCATTTTTAACACAGCGCAGCCTCAGCAGTGATACCTTCAGGGAAAAACACCTCAGCCGTCTCAACAAATCATTAAAATAAGAGTGATATCTTTGCCAGGTTTTATTAGTGAAACATAGTTCTAAATTGTTTCCCCTGACTCCAATCCGGGGAAGCCAAGGTTAGAGAAATTTAACACACCATGCAGAAACTTCACAATTTTTCCAGAGTTAATTCCTACGTGTTTTTATTTCAGCAACAATGTCTTGCAGACTTAAGTCATCCAACCATTGATGTCTCTCTTTAGTGTAGTCTCCACTACCCAGAGTAAATTGATTGAAAAATCTAAAGGTGTCCACCACTCCCATTTGTTGAAACAAAATTTGAGTGGCTTTCTGATTGATTTCCGTAGTGGGATGCGTATTCAAATTCATGGGACAAGTTCCATTAAAAGTTCTAGCGTCGATGTTATTTTCGTATTTCCTGTTTTCATATTTCTGCCCTCTATGCATTTGACTTTCTCCGAGACACTCATCCCAGATAGCCGGTCTTTTTTTTTAGCCAATCAACTTCGATTTGCAA
>DTUH01000010.1 GCA_012964265.1 Candidatus Lambdaproteobacteria bacterium | reverse complement strand
TGCTCACTGGTGCTCATTATCCTATTGAGAAAACTCAAAAAATAGTTGGAGAACTCCCCTTCACACTTCAAGAAGGAGTTCAACGGACTGTGGAATGGATGGATCAGCAAGGATTGTTGCGAAACAAGGTAGGGGTATCCGCTGTTACAAATGTTTGAGATGTCTTCTTTTAAGATTTTGGTTACTGGCGGTGCAGGTTTTGTTGGTTCACATCTGGCGCTTGCCCTAAAGGAGAAGTTTTCGTCGAGTAAAGTCATCGCTCTGGACAACCTGAAACGACGGGGATCAGAATTGAATCTGTCCCGCTTGAGCCAAGGAGGGGTTGAGTTTATGCATGGGGACGTGCGTAACCCTGGTGATTTGGGATTCATGGAGTTGGACTGGATCATTGAGTGTTCAGCCGAACCATCTGCTCTTGCAGGGAGATTTGGAGATACTGATTACCTAGTTCATACCAACCTGCTTGGAACCTACCACTGTCTGGAACTGGCCCGACGTTGTAAGGCTGGGATCATCTTTCTTTCCAGCAGTCGTGTTTATCCGATAGCTCCGATCAGTCAATTCCCCTTCGTCGAGCTTCAAACTCGATTTGTTTTGGAAAAAGCCTTCTCTGTTGTTGGGGCTTCGGCATCAGGAATCACCGAGGAGTTCCCGCTGGATGGGGCCCGTACGTTGTATGGCACGACCAAGCTTGCATCCGAACTTCTTGTGCAGGAGTATGCGGAGACCTTCTCGCTACCGATGGTGATCAATCGCTGTGGTGTCCTGACAGGCCCCTGGCAGATGGGAAAAATCGACCAGGGAGTGGTTGTTCTGTGGATGGCCCAGCATTTTTTAGGCGGAAAACTCTCCTACATCGGTTACGGCGGCAGCGGCAAGCAGGTACGGGATCTGCTGCATGTGGCTGACTTGGCGGAACTGGTTGCTCTGCAGATGCAGGACATCGAAAAGCACCGCGGCCAGACCTACAACGTTGGGGGAGGAATTGAGAACAGCATCAGCTTGGTGGAGTTGACAAAAATCTGCCAGGAACTGACCGGACAGGAGATTACAATGGAAGTTGATCCAGTGGACCGCCCGGGAGATGTACCCTGGTTTGTTACCGATTCTAGCAAGGTAAGGGAGGCAACGGGATGGAACCCGCGACACTCCCTGACTATGACGCTCAAGGAGATCCTGGACTGGCTGGAAGAACATCAACATCAACTGCGCGCAATCCTCAGCTGAAAATACCCACCCAAAAGCTTCCATGAAAGACGTTCTCCTAGTCACAGGTTCAGCTGGTCTGATTGGTTCGGAAACGGTCCGCTTCTTTGCCCAAAAGGGTTTGACGATCGTTGGGATCGACAATGACATGCGTGCCCACTTCTTCGGGCAGGAAGCCTCAACACGTTGGAACCGATTGCAGCTTGAGGAGCAGGTTCCCAACTATCAACATGTCGAGGCCGACATCCGTGATCCTGAGGCGATGGGTCGTCTGTTCAGCCGCTATGGTGGTGCAATCACCGGAGTGATTCACACGGCGGCACAGCCTTCTCATGACTGGGCGGCACGGGACCCGATGCTGGATTTTACGGTCAACGCCAACGGCACGCTGGTCTTGCTGGAGATGACCCGGCAGTACTGTCCGGAAGCCGTTTTCATCTTCACCTCGACCAACAAGGTATATGGGGACACCCCGAATTCGTTGCCCTTGGTGGAACTGGAAACACGCTGGGAATTACAGAACCATCCCTACGCAGCACATGGTATTGACGAGCAGATGAGTATTGATCAGTCCAAGCATAGCCTGTTTGGCGCCTCCAAGGTCGCAGCCGATGTGATGGTCCAGGAATACGGACGCTACTTTGGACTGAAGACCGGGGTGTTTCGGGGGGGCTGCCTCACCGGGCCTGCCCATTCAGGAACCGAGCTGCATGGATTCCTGGCGTATCTGGCCAAGTGTGCGGTGACGGGCAAGCCTTACACGGTATTTGGCTACAAGGGGAGACAGGTCCGTGACAACATCCACAGCCATGACCTGGTACAGATGTTCTGGCATTTTTTTCAGGCACCGCGAGCGGGGGAAGTCTATAACGCCGGTGGTTCTCGCCATTCCAACTGCTCGATGCAGGAGGCGACCGGGCTCTGTGAGGAGTTGACCGGTCGGGAGATGAGCATCAGCTATGCTCAGGAAAACCGGATCGGCGACCACATCTGGTGGATCAGCGATGTCCGCAAGTTCCGCAGTCACTACCCAGATTGGCAATACCGCTACGATATCCGGGTGATTCTCGAAGAGATTGTCACAGCGCTACAGGAAAGGGGAAAATGAATTACGACCTTATTTACGAATACCGTTTCAGAGGAATAACAAAGGACGCAAAGCGAAAAGTTTGGACTGAAATCAGCCGCTACCTCTACCGTAGAATGGGATGTCCTCAAACCGTACTAGATCCTGCTGCTGGTTTCTGTGAATTTATCAATTCAGTGCCAGCCTCCGAGAAGTGGGCTCTGGATCAGAACCTAGCCTTTTTAGAGGAACATGCAGAACCTGGAATTCGCACTATTGGTGGCAATTGTCTGGAAGCTGAATTGCCTGAGGCGTACTTTGATGCTGTGTTTGTATCCAATTTCCTTGAGCACTTGCAGGATGTCGAAGAGATAGTTGTCTTTTTCAGTAAAATACAACAATGGCTCAAAGAGGGCGGACTTTTTGTGGTAATGGGTCCAAATTTCAAATACTGCTCGAAGGAGTATTTCGACTGCTGTGACCACCGGGTTATTTTGACAGATATCTCTGTTTGTGAATTGGGCATCGCATCTGGGTTTCAGATTGAATCGAGTCACGAAAAATTTCTGCCATACTCCTTTCGCAGTCGGCTTCCGGCAAGTGCCTTCCTTGTCAAGAGCTATCTTAATCTACCAATTTGCTGGCCGATCTTGGGCAAGCAGTTTCTGATCATCTTTCGAAAATTATGATAGACCTAAGTATTGTCATTCCAGCTCACAATGAGGAAGGAGTCATTGAGCAAACAGTTCGCGACCTCGCCTTGCGAATAACGCGGGAAGGCATTGTCTATGAAATTGTCGTAGTCAATGATAACTCGACGGACCAGACCGAGGTTATATTGGAGCAACTTAGACAGGAGATTCAAAATTTAAAAGTAGTGGACAATCCACCTCCCTATGGCTTTGGCTTTGCGGTCAGGCACGGAATCGAGGAAACAGGAGGGAACCATATCGCAATCATGATGGCAGATGCTTCCGATGATCCGGAAGATTTGATTTGTTTTTTCAGGAAGGCAGAAGCGGAGGGAGTGGATGCTGTCTTTGGCAATCGCTTTGCGAAAGGGGGGGAGGTTGTCGACTATCCTATGTTAAAACTGATTCTCAATCGGCTGACCAACTGGCTGATTGCTGGGCTGTTTGCGATGCGCTACACGGATACCACCAATGCTTTCAAACTCTACCGACGGGAGACATTGGAAGGACTCAAACCCTACCTGAGTCACCACTTCAATTTGACAGTCGAACTTCCACTAAAGGCAATCGTGAGAGGTTACAGTTATGCGGTATTGCCGAATCGCTGGACGAATCGCAAGGCAGGTGTATCAAAGTTAAAGATCAAGGAAATGGGGAGTCGCTATTGGTTCATCATTCTTTACTGCCTGATCGAGAAGTGGTTGTCTGTGAAAGATTATAGAAAATGAGTACAAAGACTTGGCGGAACAAAGTGACGTCCCAACATTGGTGCATTTTAGCAGTATTTCTGTTTTTGGGATTGCATCTGGGATACATCAATACTCCTTTTGTCAATCTTGAGTGGGTTTATCGTCAAGGAGCTCAGTTCTTTCTTACTGGCGATATCATTGCTCTTGAACATTATTTTAACAATCAAGCTAATCCTCTCACCTATTCGTACTTAGTCAGTTTGTTAGTGAGTTCCTCAGGCATTGATCAATTCGCAATCTATCGACTACCGGCATTGTTTGGTGGAACTTTGCTGCTCTTGGTATTGGTGAGATACCGAAATCCTTGGCTGGTATTGGTAGTCGCTTTGAACCCCCTGATTTGGATTTATTCAGGACGAGCCTACTCAGAGTTACTTGCTGTTGGTTTAATGCTCGTAGCTTACGAAATGCAGAGGCATCGAGTAGTAGGAGGTTTCGTGGGAGTTTTGTCTGGAGCAGTAAAATATCATACGTTGCCTATACTTATGTTGAATGCGGGCTTGAATTGGCTATCTTTAATTTGGAAAAATGGATTTCGCTTTTGGAATAATCATTACTTTAGATCAATTGCCATAGCATTGACTGGATTTCTTATTTTTTTACTTATCTATCAGCAGCTTTTTGATGTTTGGATAGTCCCTTCCGGCTACAAATCCCTACTGGAACCTTCTATACTCAATTGGATTAATAATTTTTTTAGCTATGGCTTCTATCTCGGAGGTATGTTTTTTTTGACGATTCCAGCTTTTTTGAATCTGACTGATTCAAAAAGTAAGATACTGATACTGGGACTATCTATAGTCCTTGCTTTGAGCAATGTAAATCTAGGAGAAATGGACTTTGGAAGTTTTGAACAATTGCTAGGATCCGAAGTCATTTTGATCATAAAGGCCATAGGTTTTGGGAATTTTCTGCTTTGTTGTCATGTTTTTTGGAAAGATGAAGAATCTCGCATACTATTGTTGACTATTCTGGGTTACATTGTTTTGCTTTCGTTCACTCGACCAGCCCAACGCTATTTGATCTTTGTGATCCCTTTCTGGGCAATGTTGATCTACCTCCGTTTAGAAATCCACCTGGTAGTTCAAGTCGGGTATGTGTTAATATTATGTGTTTTAAATCTCTTTACAACTCTTTATCAAGTGCAAAACGCCCGTGCTTCCTCAGAGA
>DTUH01000009.1 GCA_012964265.1 Candidatus Lambdaproteobacteria bacterium | reverse complement strand
AAAAAATTACTGTACTCAGCTTAGAAGATGATTTAGAGAAAAAACATTTTCATTTCTTACACAATTTTTTAGATAGCGATATTGATGGTAGTTCAAATAAACTTTGCACAGAGTCAAAGTGATTTTGACAATGCACGCCGGCTATTTATAGAATATGCTGAAACTTTGGGATTCAGCTTATGTTTTCAAGGTTTTGATGAGGAACTGGAAAATCTTCCTGGAAAATACGCAACCCCTGATGGCTGCATCCTGCTGGCCTGGGATGAGTTGGTTTGTGCAGGCTGTGTGGGCCTGCGTCCCCTGAGTGAAACTGTCTGTGAAATGAAACGTCTTTACGTTAAACCGGATTATCGAGGTACAGGTTTAGGCAGATTATTGGCCGAAAAGATTGTACAGTTCGGTGCAGAAAAAAAATACAGTAAAATTCTGTTGGACACTTTGAGCAGCATGAATTCCGCACAGGCACTTTACAGATCACTGGGGTTTTTTGAAACAGAACCGTATTATGACAATCCGCATCCGGATGTGGTCTATTTCGAAAAAAATATGACTAATTCTTAACTAATACAAGCTTCATGAGAACAGTTTTTTTGAATGTGTTTCGAAAAAGCTGCTGTAAATCAGTCGCACGTTTTGCTGTTTAATCAACTCTAAAGATTAATCTTCCATGACAAGTACTATCATTCCAATTGCAAGCGGAAAAGGAGGTGTTGGTAAAAGCTTCCTGGCAGCGAATCTGGCAATTGCCTTGGCAAAACTTGGCAAACAGGTTATTGTCGCAGACTTGGATTTTGGCGGTTCAAATCTGCATACTTGTCTTGGATTAAACAATATTTATCCCGGAATTGGAGATTTTTTGCGCGCACGTTATCCAAAACTGAAAGATTTACTGGTCACAACTGATGATCAGAATTTGAAGTTCCTCGCGGGTGATGTCAGGAGTCCATTCCTGGCAAATATGCACCATGCGCAAAAAATGCGCTTAATTTTCAACTTGAAACAACTGGAATGTGAATATCTTTTATTGGATCTTGGAAGCGGCAGTGCATATAACACTTTAGACTATTTTGGGATGACGCAACTGGGCATGTTGGTCACTACCACTGAACATACTTCAATCATGAACATGCTGACTTTTCTTAAACTTTTTGCATTTCGTGTAATCGAACGTTCTTTGCCAAAAAACACTTTCCTTGAGGAAAAACTAAGGAAATCCTACAACCTCTCCGTTAAGGAAGGAATCCTGACTGTACGGAATTTATTAGACGAACTAGCTGAAATTGATAAGGATGTTGCAGAACAAGCTGAACAAAAATGGACCAGCTTCAGACCCAGGATCGTATTCAATAAATGTAAAGACCCAAACGAGCTAAATTTACTGCCTAAGCTGGAAAAAATACTCCAGCACAATTTGCTTCTGCGGGCTGATTTTTTTGGATATCTGCAGGGCGATCCTGCTGTTTACATTTCATTTCAGCAACGTAAAGCATTATATAAAGTAAACCCCACTGCTGAAATATCGAAAGATATATACCTGCTTGCCGATCGAATTACCCGCTTGTGGAAAAAACCGCTGAGAAACAGTTCCAGCCTGCTTTTGAATAACGCGAAAAACATGTTTGAACAAAGGCGGAGTGGACTTGGCAACTGAAATGGCATGGCAAATGAGCAGCGTCTCGATTTAATAATTTCAGGTAAGGTTCAAGGTGTGGGATACCGCTATTCCGTGAAAATAAAAGCTGATTCTCTAGGAATCAGAGGTTATGTCAAAAATCAACGAAATGGCTCAGTTTTTGTCGCAGTACAGGGAGAGACAACTGCGGTCGAGAAATTTGTAAAATGGTGCTTTCTGGGCCCGCCCGCGGCCATTGTCAGCGGGGTTGAAAAGTTTCCGCGAGCACTCGAAGAGTTCCGAGAATTCAGTATTATCTACTAAAAACTACTGCAAAATAAAGAAATAAATTTAACCGTTTCCCTCATGTAATCAAAAAGGAAATTTAAAATTTAACGAAAAATATTCTCCAGCTTTTCTGCAAAAGTATTTGCTTCAAATGGTTTAATAATATAATCATTTACACCTGCTTTACTTGCTGCAACAATTTCTTCCTGCAAACAATCCTTTGTGACCATCAATACGGGTATGTGTTTCAGCTTCGGATCTGCCCGGATTTGTTTCAAAAGTTCCAATCCACTGATTTTTGACATATTCCAGTCCATAATTACAAATTCAAAAAGAGCCGATTTGAGTCTAACCAGCGCAGAGTAACCATCGGCAGCCTCGTCCGTATTGTTGAAACCCAACTGTTCAAGAGTATTAATCACAACCTGCCGAGAAAAAGCAAAATCATCTACAACTAAAATTTTCATGGCACGCTCAGCAGGCATACTCACACCCAGACTGAATGAGTTTCAGCAGACATAAAAAATACAGAGATTTTCAAATCATGGAGTAAAGAATTGATTGAAAAATTAATTGCAGCACAAAAAGCGATTGCAATGATTTGTTTCCCGAAGTTGTTTAATGATTCTGCAATCGTTTATCGGCAATTGCAAGCTGGTCGGAGAGCATACAGACAACATCTTCAAGGAATTGAGCGGCAATTCTGGATTCCTTCTTTGCCATAGCTAAGAGATTTTTCGCAGTAAATTGCAATAGTGTTGAATCCTGACGTGCGATTGCCCGAGCTGTCGCTGCTTTGTTTCCGGTACAGAGTGCAAATTCCCCTATTAAATCAAAACCTTTCCGGGTCCAGCAATACCCTACAGAAAATGCTTCACTTTTAGCAGAAACTATCGACTCAATCTCAACTTCTCCAGATGTAATAAACAGGTAGTCACCATTATTGTTTTTAATTTTCATTAGTCTTTTTCCTTTGGAAACATTAAATGTTTCACTAAAAGATCCTAACTTGCGACGCCACTTTTCACCAAGATTTTCCCAGAGTTCTGCGGGATTAGTCGAACTTTCTTGTGCTGTTAATTTCTCATCCTCATTTAACTTAGCCTCAAGGTTTGTAAGGTTAAAATCTTTTTGCGTAAGCAGCCGCTCATCTGTCTCTTTCAAGGACGATTGAAGACGATTGGCAAGATTTAAAAACAATTTTGCGGCAATTTTTGGATTTCGTTTTTTAAGTGGATCCAGGCAATCACGATTTACGACCAGCAGTCTCGTTTTTTCTGCAGCTTCCGCACTGGCACTTCGCTCCGCTTGCCTGAAAAGTCCCATTTCTCCAAATGTATTCCCTTTTTTCAGGCGGACCAGATCTGTGCGTTTTCCGTCTTTTTCCAGAAAGATAGAAATCGATCCGTTCAGGATCACATACATTTCGTCACCAATATCTCCTTGTGAGAAGAGCAAACTCCCATGTTTTAAGTCTTCAGTATAGGCCATCAGACTTGCTATTTTTGCTTCTCTGACAGTCATGTTCTGAAAGAGGTCAATTCCTTCGATAAATTTTTCGTCAAATTTCAGCCCAACGTAATCCCAAACAGTTATCAACCCTGTCTCCATCACAACTGATGGTAAAAAAGTCATGTCAATTGCCAAACATACGAGCAGGGTAAATGCGGTGAAAGTGCCAAACAATACTTGAGATTCCATCTCAGATTGTACAAAGAGGATGAATCCTGCAGAAAGAGCAATAGTCGAAAACAACATCGGACGTGCAACAATAGGTAATGTTTTCAATGATGCCTTGCGCTTGTTCCGCAGTTTATTCGCATTTACATTGTAGTGACTTAAAAAATGGATTGTGTCGTCAACACCAATTCCCAGTGCAATTGCCGCAATCACTGAAATCGTAACCCCAATTGGAATATCAAGCCAGCCGAGGGAACCAAAAAATATCATAATGGTTATAACATTTGGAAACAATGCAATCACGCCCATTTTCCAGGAAAGGAAAAGCATTGACAGAATGACAAATACGATGATCAACGCAAGAAAAACGCTGTTTATTTGCCCCTGTGCAATGTTGTTTGCCGATTCACTGGAGAGCACTCCTCCGCCTGTATAACTGTACTCTAAATCAGGCAAAAATTCCGGCACCTTCAGCAAGAGCAAATCCCTCAGTGCAAGAAATGAGGTTGATCCGCTGCTGCGCATTCTAATCGTCACCTGCAAAACATCTTCTGCATCGCTTAAAAACTTGGGACCATTTTCACTGGTTTTTGCAAAATACTGAACCACTTCTTCATCAGATAATTTTTCAAGACCTATGCGGTAATGTTCCAAAACATCAACTGGAGAATGAATTTTATCAATTCTCAGGCCTTCTATATTCCCAATTTCAGTGGCGCCTTCAACCTGAAACAGCCAATCCTGAAGTTCTTTCAGTCCATAAATTGTTTTTGCGGTTTTCAATGGATTACCCGATGAAGTCTGCAGGTCAGTACTATCCTTCTGAGCCCGAAATAATAATCGCAAAGTATCTGTGCCGGATAATTCATTTTCAATCAATTTTAAGTCTTTTACCAATTGGCTGTCTTCCGGAAAAGTTTTGGTAGAACTGTTTATGCTTAGTCCCAACATGCCTAAAGCCGCAAATCCTGCAATTAAAAGCCAAATCCAGATTAAACGTTTGGAATGAAGCCGAAGCCATTCAACGATAATACTAAAGAAACGATTGAGTAAACCACTGCCTTCTTCAGTTGGGGCTAAATCCGGCATGTGAATGTAGTGCAGTAAAGCAGGGGCCAAGGTGAGAGTAAATAGATTAATGGAAATTATACCAACACTTGAATAAAGTCCCAATTGCTGAACTGCCGGAATTGGACTGACTACCAGTGCAATAAAACCGGCGACAGTAGTAATGGCAGTCACAGTAACAGGAACGGTAACAGAAATAAGAGTTGCATTTATAACTTCCGGAATTGTTGCCGGAG
>DTUH01000008.1 GCA_012964265.1 Candidatus Lambdaproteobacteria bacterium | reverse complement strand
GAAATGGTTTCAATCCGTCGCGGCGGCTCCGGAAAGTCGATGATGGAATTGAAAAAAGTTTTTTCATGAATTCTGTTTTTAGTCACGGACACACCGGAAATACTGAAATAATATCAGTGCTAATCAGCGCAAATCTGTGGCTATTTTTTTAGCCGTAAAAAATGCAAAACTATCCGTTGACATCAAAAGTACGTGATGATTTTCCTATTCTTAAACGGAAAATTCACGGCCATTCACTGGTTTATCTGGACAACGCTTCCACCACACAAAAACCAAACTGCGTGATTGACGCGCTGGTGAATTTTTACGAAAATCACAACAGTAATGTCAGCCGTAGCGTTTACACGCTTGCCGAGGAAGCTACAGAAATTTACGAAAAAGGCCGCGAAAGCATAGCGAATTTTGTTGGCGCGGAGGAGTCCGGAAATATCATTTTTACCCGCGGAACCACCGAGTCGATCAATCTTGTTGCTTCAGCATGGGCGCAACCCAATTTGAAAAATGGCGACCGGATTTTAGTGACCGAAATGGAACACCATTCCAATCTGGTGCCGTGGCAACTTGCTACAAAAGCATCCGGAGCGGAACTGGTTTATTGGCCGATTACTCCGGAATCCGGAAGTTCCGGGGGTGGCCGTTTGGATTTACAAATGTTGGATGAGTTGCTGACGGATTCCGTTAAACGTCAACGTAGCATTCGACTGCTGGCGGTTACTGCGGTTTCCAATGTTTTGGGAACGGTCAACCCCATTGCGAAAATTGTCGAAATGGCGCACGATCGAGGCGTTCCGGTTTTGGTGGATGCGGCTCAGGCAGCGGCTCGGATGCCGATTGATGTTTCCGGATGGGATTGTGATTTCCTCGCTTTTTCCGGACACAAAGTTTACGGACCCACCGGAATCGGGGTACTTTACGCAAAAAAAGAACGCCTCGAGGAAATGTTGCCATATCAGGGCGGAGGAGGAATGATTCGCCAAGTTGGAAGGCAAACTTCTACATGGGCGGAAGCACCACAAAAATTTGAAGCGGGAACACCTCCTGTAGCGGAAGTTTCCGGATTGGCTGCGGCAGTCGAATATATTCGGAATTTCGCCATGGCGGAAATTCAACAGCATGAAGTTGAACTGACAACACATGCTTTAAAGAGAATTTCTGAGTTTAAGGATTTGGAACTTTACGGACCTCCGGAAACAATTGACAGAAGCGGCGTGGTAAGTTTCAATCTCCTGAATGTGCATCCGCACGATGTGGCGCAAGTTCTTGACGAAAGCGGAATTGCAGTTCGTGCCGGACATCACTGCACGCAAGTACTACATGAAAAACTCGGTATTGCGGCCAGCGTCCGCATGAGTTTTGGAATTTATAATGAAGTTTCCGAAATGGACCGTTTGTTTTCCGCACTTGATCAATGTCGAATGTATTTTGTGTAATCTTGCTAATTCAGATTTTGTTCAAGAATAGTTAATCAATCAGCTACAACAACTTTGAATTAGGAAAATAATATTTGATATTTGATACTGAATATGGTATTAACTAGTAAATGAAAAATACAGATATTATCTTGGATACGAATGTTTTATTTTCGGGACTGTACTCTTCATCAGGAGCTTCCTATCAAATTCTCAGGGCAATTGAAAAGGGACAAATCAAAATTGTTACATCCACAACTTTGATTTTTGAATACGAAGATATCTTGAGAAGAAAAAAGGCAGACTTAAAATTGACTGACGCTGAAATCGAAATTATTTTGGATAACCTCTGTTATTTAAGTCGTTTTCAAAAAATATATTTTCTTTGGCGACCATTTTTGAAAGATCCAAAAGATGATCACGTGCTTGAAGTTGCAATTGCCTCACAAACAAAAACCATAGTTACCCAAAACATCAAAGATTTTACAGGTTCTGAATATTTTGGTATCAGAGCTATTTCACCAAAAGACTTACTTAAGGAGATACTATGAGTGCGCTTAGTTTAAGGCTACCTAATTCAGTACATCGTCACATAAAAGAGATTTCAAAAAAAGAGGGAGTTTCAATAAATCAATTTATTGCATCGGCAGTTTCAGAAAAAATTTCTGCTTTGATGACTGAGGATTATTTAGAACAAAGAGCAAAAAGGGCAAATCGAAAGCAATTTAACAAAATTCTGGATTCAGTTCCGGCTCGAACACCCATTTCCGGAGACGAATTATAGCTTTGAGGGTTATTGTACTTGATGAAAATAAAGCTTGTTTAAGAGAAATATTTCTGGAATGACATGACCACACCTTCTATCTATCGGGATCAGCTACTGGAACACGCACGTCACCCTAAAAATTCAGGGCGTTTGGAAAGTCCGGACTTGCGGGCGTCGGCATACAACCCGCTTTGCGGAGACGAATTGGAGTTAACTTTGGCTTTGTCGGAAGGCACCATTCAGGACTGCAAAACACAAGTGCGCGGATGTTCCATTTGCCAGGCTTCGGCTTCAATGATGAGTGAAATGATTTTGTCAAAAACGCTACAGGAGGCCACCAAAACCGGTCATATTTTTTCTGAAAGCCTCCGCAAAGATACAGACGAAATTCCTGAAACTCTGAAGCCCTTACGTCCTTTAATTGCCTTGAAAACGCACCGGAGCCGTATCAAGTGTATGAAGCTCGCATGGGACGCACTTGAAGATTGCGCCCGACAAAACGAAACCTGGATAAAGTTGCAATAATGTATATAAAAGATACCGAAAAAATTCGGCAAATGCTGGAGGAACAAAATTATGTAGCAGATTCAGCAATTGTGATGTCGGTTTATTTGGCAAAAACGCTGCAAAAACCATTATTAGTTGAAGGTCCGGCAGGAGTAGGTAAAACGGAAATTGCCAAAGTTATGGCGAAGGCGCTTGATACGGATTTGATTCGGCTTCAATGTTATGAAGGACTTGACGCAAATATGGCGCTGTATGAGTGGAATTATCAACGTCAACTGCTGCACATCAAACTTGAAGAGGGTGGTGGCAAATCACTGGCAGAAAGGGAGTCTACAATTTTCAGCGAAGATTTTTTACTGAAACGTCCTTTGCTGCAGGCGATCACACATCACAAACCACCGGTTTTATTGATTGATGAACTGGATCGCTCAGACGATGAATTTGAAAGTTTTTTGCTGGAAATTCTTTCTGAATGGCAAATCACAATTCCGGAAATCGGCAGCATCCGTGCTAAAGAAAAACCCTATGTGATTTTGACCAGCAATCGTACGCGTGAATTATCGGATGCTATACGCCGACGCTGTTTTTATTTGTGGATGGATTATCCCGATTACGAAAAAGAATTGGCGATTGTGCGCAGCAAAGTTCCGGGATGCGACATTCGACTTGCCAAACAGATTTGTGTTTTTATGGAACTGATCCGCAAGCAAAAGCTTGAGAAAGTGCCGGGTGTTGCGGAAACTTTGGATTGGGCGAGATCCCTCGTAACGCTACATCAGGACCACCTTGATCCTGTAATGGTGGAGGCTACGCTTGGAATTGTTTTCAAAGACCGCATGGATGTGGAACATGTAAAGGGCGCACTGAGCGATTTATTTGAAAAAGTGGGTGTAAAAATTAAAGAGCTTCCCGTAGAATAAAAACGGGGTTTTTGTGTCAGCTTTGGCTGTTGATTGATTAGAATATTTTATTGAGATGCTTAATGCCAAGTGACAAAAACAGAATTTATTTGTTGGGTTTGGCTATACTTGTTGGAGCAGCTACGCTTTATTTTAATTCCAAAAAGGGAGCGGATTTTCCTGCACCATCAACTTCAAATCAAGAGATAATTGTGACAAATTCAGCTTCAGCAGACACCATCACCACCGCTAGCGGTTTACAGTATCGTGTACTAACAGAAGGTTCCGGAACTGAAAGTCCAGGGCCGACCAACGTTGTCACAGTACACTACAGTGGAAAACTTACTAATGGGGTTGAGTTTGACAGTTCTTACCAGCGTAACCAGCCCGCATCATTCCCTGTCAATGGAGTTATTCGGGGCTGGACTGAAGCTCTGCAGTTAATGCATGTCGGTGATAAGTGGGAACTGACAATTCCACCTGATTTGGGTTACGGCAGTCGAGGAGCAGGGAATGCAATACCGCCGGATGCAACTCTGATATTTGAGGTGGAACTGCTGGAAATTAAGTAAGAAATTAGCCTAAGTCAAATTACCCTCAGACTTATAGCTTGAGGTCTGGTTAGGTTCTTTTAATTATTGTTTCTGCAACTCTTTGAGAGTATCAATAATTTCCTGAAAAAGATGCAGCACCATTTCTGACGTCATAGGCCCCTGGTTAAGTGAAGTTAGGCGATCAAGCAATTCTATTTCCCGATAGGGTACCACCACGTCTGCCTTTTCTTTTTGTTTTATTGCTCCAATCTTCATCACGCATTTCGCCCGTTCATTCAGCAATGCTAACAATTCTGCATCCAACTCGTCGATGTGTTTCCTCAGTTTTTCCAATGCAATTTTCAGCGAAGATTTTTTACTGAAACGTCCTTTGCTGCAGGCGATCACACATCACAAACCACCGGTTTTATTGATTGATGAACTGGATCGCTCAGACGATGAATTTGAAAGTTTTTTGCTGGAAATTCTTTCTGAATGGCAAATCACAATTCCGGAAATCGGCAGCATCCGTGCTAAAGAAAAACCCTATGTGATTTTGACCAGCAATCGTACGCGTGAATTATCGGATGCTATACGCCGACGCTGTTTTTATTTGTGGATGGATTATCCCGATTACGAAAAAGAATTGGCGATTGTGCGCAGCAAAGTTCCGGGATGCGACATTCGACTTGCCAAACAGATTTGTGTTTTTATGGAACTGATCCGCAAGCAAAAGCTTGAGAAAGTGCCGGGTGTTGCGGAAACTTTGGATTGGGCGAGATCCCTCGTAACGCTACATCAGGACCACCTTGATCCTGTAATGGTGGAGGCTACGCTTGGAATTGTTTTCAAAGACCGCATGGATGTGGAACATGTAAAGGGCGCACTGAGCGATTTATTTGAAAAAGTGGGTGTAAAAATTAAAGAGCTTCCCGTAGAATAAAAACGGGGTTTTTGTGTCAGCTTTGGCTGTTGATTGATTAGAATATTTTATTGAGATGCTTAATGCCAAGTGACAAAAACAGAATTTATTTGTTGGGTTTGGCTATACTTGTTGGAGCAGCTACGCTTTATTTTAATTCCAAAAAGGGAGCGGATTTTCCTGCACCATCAACTTCAAATCAAGAGATAATTGTGACAAATTCAGCTTCAGCAGACACCATCACCACCGCTAGCGGTTTACAGTATCGTGTACTAACAGAAGGTTCCGGAACTGAAAGTCCAGGGCCGACCAACGTTGTCACAGTACACTACAGTGGAAAACTTACTAATGGGGTTGAGTTTGACAGTTCTTACCAGCGTAACCAGCCCGCATCATTCCCTGTCAATGGAGTTATTCGGGGCTGGACTGAAGCTCTGCAGTTAATGCATGTCGGTGATAAGTGGGAACTGACAATTCCACCTGATTTGGGTTACGGCAGTCGAGGAGCAGGGAATGCAATACCGCCGGATGCAACTCTGATATTTGAGGTGGAACTGCTGGAAATTAAGTAAGAAATTAGCCTAAGTCAAATTACCCTCAGACTTATAGCTTGAGGTCTGGTTAGGTTCTTTTAATTATTGTTTCTGCAACTCTTTGAGAGTATCAATAATTTCCTGAAAAAGATGCAGCACCATTTCTGACGTCATAGGCCCCTGGTTAAGTGAAGTTAGGCGATCAAGCAATTCTATTTCCCGATAGGGTACCACCACGTCTGCCTTTTCTTTTTGTTTTATTGCTCCAATCTTCATCACGCATTTCGCCCGTTCATTCAGCAATGCTAACAATTCTGCATCCAACTCGTCGATGTGTTTCCTCAGTTTTTCCAATGTTTCTCCATGATTTTTGTTTCTCAGAATGAAGTCAATTTATCAAAAAAATAGAATTATGAAAAATGTTATAAAAAATTGGTAGTAAGTAAAAGTAGCAAAAAGTTATAAAAACGCAATAGCTACGATTAAACCAGTCAATATATTAAGAAAAATCTTGTATTTAACAGATAAAAGTCTTATCATATAAGGATTGACTTTTTTAAGGCACTGACACTTTTTCTTTAAAATTAATATGCGAGCCAAACTGATTGCGGCAAACTGGAAAATGAATGGCTCGTTTGCATTGATTGACGAGATGCTGAAAGTGCTCAGTCCTTTGTTGGAAAAGACAAGCTGCGAAGTAGTGATTTTTCCTCCGGATGTTTTTCTTTTTTCCTTGAAAAAAGCAATTGAAGGAACACGAATCGAAGTCGGCGCGCAAAATGTTCATTCTGAAACATCAGGAGCGTTTACCGGAGAAACATCTGCTCCGTTGTTACAAGCATGCGGTGCGCAGTGGTGTATTGTAGGACATTCAGAACGCAGGATGCTGTTTGGCGAAACCGACGAATTTATCCGCGGCAAAACAGAAACTCTACTCAGACACGGTATCCGCCCAATTCTCTGCATTGGAGAAACACTGGAGCAACGGGAGTCAGGTAATCATGAAGAAGTAGTGGTTGCACAGTTAGGTAAGGGTTTGTCCGGATTAGCCGCAGATGACCAACTCCGCTGTGTTGTTGCCTACGAACCGATTTGGGCCATTGGAACAGGTAAAACCGCAACTCCGGAACAAGCCAATTCCATGCACAGGATTATCCGGAAAGAGCTGGAATCACTGGCCAGTTCGGAAGTTGCAGATAAAATGCAAATCCTTTACGGTGGAAGTGTAAATGCGGAAAATGCGGACACTTTACTTTCTCAATCTGAAATTGACGGTGCTCTTGTTGGTGGAGCGAGCCTTAAAACCGATGCTTTCCCACAGATAGTTGCAGCGGGAAACTAATTTAAATTCTTTTTTACCAGATTTTATGTTTGAATTAATTCTAGTTATTCATATTATTGCTTGTATTTCGATCATCTTTTTTGTTCTCCTTCAATCAGGCCGCGGAGCGGAACTCGGAGCGGCTTTCGGAAGTATCGGCCAAGCAAACTCGGTACGTGGAAGCATGACAGGTGTGGGAAAAATTACAACAGGTGTGGCGATTATTTTCATGCTAACCTCTCTTTCACTGGCCTTTCTTTCCTCAGAAACTGCCCGGGATTCGGTTGTACGTGATTTAAAACCGGCCGCAACAACAACTCCTGTTGCAGAACCAATGCTCATTCCGGAAAAAGATTCACAAGCAGAAAAAACTCCGGAGATTCCCGCAAAGGAATTAGAACAAAAAGTTGCGCCACCCATTGAATCTTCACGCGACAGCTAAGGCTGCAAGATTAATTTACTCTTTTCTTGCTACGACTTAGTGCAATTGAGTTTATTTTACCGTGCATTTTCTAGCTCCTTTTATTACATCCCTTGAATTTTCCTGAACATGTCCAGCTGTTTCCAATTGATATAAAGTGAAAACTCAACGCATTCTCATAAAAATTGGTACAAATGTTCTGCATCAATCAAATGGCAAGCTGGATTATAAGTTAATCACGGAACTGGCGGCCCAGATTGCAAAAATCCGCAGCAAAGGGCACGAGGTTTTAGTGGTAAGTTCCGGTTCAGTAGGTGCCGGACGGGAGTTGTTTTCAGTGGATGAATCAAAAAACACCCTTGCTTCACATCAAATTTTGGCTTCAGTTGGACAAGCCAGATTGATTCAAATATATGCTGATGCTTTTCGGGAACACAAAATCACAGTTGCTCAGATACTGTTAACTCGCGGTGATTTTGGACTGCGCAAATCATACCTTAACATTCGTAATACTCTTGAGAATCTGCTCAAATATAAGATTGTTCCGATTGTAAATGAAAACGATGTTGTAGCGACAGAAGAGTTGGATCTCAACTTTGGCGATAATGATTTGCTAGCAGTTTATTTGGCAACACTGATTGGAGCAGATCAACTTTTTTTCCTCACGGTAGCTCCGGGTTTGCTCAAAGAGGAAACAACTGCAGAAGGCAAGCGCTCCATTGTTGTAGAAAAAGTTGAGGAACTTACTGACGAAATTGTACAGCACTGCCTCCCTGTCACTTCAGCAGGCGGAAAGGGCGGAATGGAAAGTAAAGTCCGTTCTGCAGGAATGGCGATGTCATTTGGAATAGACACTTATATCATTGATGGTAAATCTCCTGTGGGGGTGTATGATATTATGGAAGGACATACGCGGGGAACTCATTTTGTGGCTCATGGACGAAAAATTAGAAGTTATCAAAAATGGCTTGCGGCAGGTGCACTTAATAAGGGGACTTTGTTCATCGATGCGGGTGCAGAACAAGCACTGCTGAAAAATAAAAAAAGTTTATTGGCTCAAGGAATTTATCGTGTAGATGGTCAATTTGAGGTTAAAGACCTCGTTGAAATATGCAACCCGGAAGGTGTACGGCTCGGAGTGGGAAGAGCCGATTGTACTGCAAAAGAGCTGCGACATCATATAAAAGAAAATAAACTGACAAAGAATGCTGGAAAAGGGGTACTTAGAAAACCCGTTATTCATCGTAATCATCTTTTTTTGGAATAAGTTGTGACAGTCAACCAACCTGCGATCAATGCCAGTAACAGCATTATCGTTCGACTTAAAATTGACAATAAAATCGGCATGTTAGCCAGCGTGACCCAGACAATTTCTGAAATGCATGGAATCGTGGGAGCAATTGATCTCGTGCAGGCGGAAACAGGAGTTTTAGTTCGGGACATTAGCATTTATACTCATGATCAGGAGCATAGTGAAAAAATAATTACAGCTATCAAAAACCTTCATGGAATTGAATTTATCAACTTTTCCGATCGAACCTTTTTGGTTCATTTAGGTGGAAAAATTAGTGTCCGGAATCGTATTCCAGTCAAAACGCGTGATGATCTTTCAATGGCTTACACTCCCGGAGTCGCAAGGGTTTGTATGGATATTTTTGAGGATCCGGAAGATGCCTATAAATTGACTATCAAAGGAAATACGATCGCAGTTGTCACAGATGGTACGGCAGTCCTGGGTCTTGGAGATATTGGCCCCAAAGCCGCTATGCCTGTGATGGAGGGTAAAGCCATGCTGTTTAAAGAATTTGCCGATATAGATGCATGGCCGATTTGTCTCGATACTACCGATACAGAAGAAATTATCCGTACCGTGAAAGCCATTGCTCCGGGTTTTGGCGGAATAAATCTGGAAGACATTTCTGCTCCACGCTGCTTCGAAATTGAACGCCGACTCCGGGAGGAACTTGATATTCCGGTTTTTCACGACGATCAACATGGTACCGCAGTCGTTTCTACTGCTGCCTTGATAAATGCACTGAAGTTTGTTAATAAAAAAGTTGAAGACATAAAGGTTGTTGTTTCCGGCGCAGGCGCGGCAGGTACTGCCTGCTCCAAAATGATTATGCAACTGGGAATTAAAAACCTGATTGGCTGTGACAGCAAAGGTGCGATTCACGCTAAACGAAACGATCTTAATCCAAGTAAACAATGGTTCGTTGAAAATACTAATCCGAATAATGAGAATGGATCACTCAAAGATGTCATTGCAGGAGCAGATGTCTTTTTGGGAGTTTCTGCACCTAATGTGATTAATGGGGAAGATGTGAAACGTATGGCCAAAGATCCAATTGTTTTTGCCATGTCAAATCCTGATCCTGAAATAAGTCCAGACGAAGCACTGCCACTGGTGGCAGTCATGGCGACAGGACGCAGCGATTATCCAAATCAAATTAATAACGTCCTCTGTTTTCCGGGAATCTTCCGGGGTGCACTGGATTGTCTGGCCAGCACAATCAATGAAGAAATGAAATTGGCCACTGCTCACGCCATAGCAGGTACAGTGAAAGAATTACACCTCTGCGCAGACTATATAATTCCAAGTGTCTTTGACTCATCGGTTGCGCCAAAAATTGCTAAGGCTGTAAAGCAGGCTGCTATAAAATCCGGAGTTGCACGTCGGGTAAAAAGTTGACAGCAAAATTGTATCTCATATTTATGAAATTATAATTTATATCACAGGGAATTATTTTCAGGAGAAATCATCGAAATAGCTAACTTTGGCACTATCTTACTAATGGCTGCTTTTGCGATTTGCGTCTTCGGTACGGTGGTTCCGCATCTGGGTGTTAGAAGCAATAACTGGAATTTAATCCGCTCCGCGCAAATCGCAAGTATCCTTAGCTTTGTTTTAGTGGCTTGAATCCACTTTTACAAAATCCTGCCATGGCGATTCATCCACCGGCTTTGTACTTAGGATTCATCGGATTTAGTGTGCCTTTTGCCTTTGCAATGGGCGGGTTGATTAAGGGTAAAATGGACAACGAATGGGTTATGACTACACGCCGCTGGACGTTGATGGCATGGTATTTCCTTTCTGCAGGACTTATTTTAGGTGGTCAGTTGGCCTATGAAGAATTGGGCTGGGGCGGATTCTGGGCCTGGGACCCTGTGGAAAACGCGGCCTTTATGCCGTGGTTAACCGGAACCGCTTTTTTGCATTCAGTGATGATTCAGGAAAAACGCAACATGCTGAAAATCTGGAACGTTGTGCTGATAATTCTCACCTTTGGTTTGACTATAGTCGGTACCTTTCTAACCCGTTCCGGAATCATTAATTCAGTTCATGCTTTCACCCAATCAGAAATCGGCCCCGCGTTTTTGATATTTCTGGCATTGATACTGGTGATTGGTTTTTCCTTGCTGTTCAAGCGCATTCAAATGTTGGAATCAGAACATAAAATTGAATCGGTGCTTTGTCGTGAAAATGCTTTTCTGGCGCAAAACGTCCTGCTCGTCGGTATAGCGTTCACTGTTTTACTCGGCACAACATTTCCCTTGCTGGCTGAAGCAGTACGCGGCACAAAGCTTTCCATTCAGGCACCGTTTTTTAACACTATAATTGCACAAATGGGTTACATGCTGTTGTTGCTAATGGGAATCGGAACGTTGATTGCGTGGAGAAAATCCAGTTGGGAAGGACTGCTTCGTAATTTTAAGAATCCGTTGATTTTAGCGACAGCAGGAACTGTGTTTTTGGCGTGGTTTTTGTCCGATAGAAATTTACTCTGGAGCGTTCACACCATTTTCTGGCTAACCATATTTGTGACTGCAACCATCGTTCTAGAACTCTTCAAAGCGGTACAAGCCAAAAGCCGGCAAACGGAAAGTAACTTTTTAAAGAGGCTGTTTTATGTTATCTCACGAAACCCGCGGCGTTACGGAGGATTACTGATTCACTTCGGAGTAATATTAATGTTTTTAGGATTTGCCGGAACATTTTTCAAAGTGGAACGGAACATGACTCTTGAATCCGGAGTTCCAGAACAAATCGGAGAATACAGTTTGAAATTCCAGCAGGTAGAGGAATTCAAGGTCGGCAACGCCACTCACCGTGCGGCGATTGTTGAAGTCTATGACAAGGATGGGAATTTGCTGGAAGTGATGAAACCCGCGAAAAGTTTTTATCCCACACAACCTCAACCTCTGACTGAAGTTGCGATTCTGCGCTCTTTTCTGGAAGACCTCTATCTCATTTTTTCAAGTGAAAACGGCGGCGAACAAGGATCAGTTACACTCAGGGTTTTCATCAACCCTCTGATAGGATGGTCATGGATGGCTTTACCTGTTTTTACTTTGGGTGTAGGCCTCAGCATGTCGTATCGACCAAAAAGCCTTGTGGCTCACGAAACAATTTTGCGAGAACGTTATTTGGCAGCACAAGCCACAAGCTCCTGAAGACAAATCATCATGTGGACATCATGGAAATTTTGGACCGCTTGGTTCTCAATCTTGGGCTTGATTGCCCTGCTTGCCTTTGGTTTTACGACTGATCCCAAAAAGGTTCCCTCTCCTCTCATAGGTAATCCAGCTCCTGATTTTGAAATTTCAGCATTAAACGGCGCTGCAAAAATGCGTTTAAGTGAGCTGAAGGGTAAACCGGTTCTGCTAAATTATTGGGCATCCTGGTGTCAGGAGTGCAAGGTGGAAGCTCATGTCCTGGAAGCTTTTCACAAAAAATATGGATTAGCTACAGAACAAATTAAAGTTGTAGGAATTGCCATTCAGGACACTCCGGACAAGGCGCAAGCTTTTGCCCAGCGCTTTGGTAAATCCTATTTTCTGGGTTTGGATGACAGCAATGGAAATATTGCCCTCGACTATGGAATTTATGGAGTACCGGAATCTTTTTTCATTGATCCGGAAGGCATAATTTTCTACAAACATATTGGAGGTGTCACAGCGGAACTTCTGGAAAAACAGTTTAAGCCGTTTCTCTGAGAGAGACTTCAAAACAATTTTTCAGGGTATTACCCGCAAGCGCACACGATATGGCGCTTCGGAGCGCAGAACTTTTGGCAGGGAGCCAAAGCGTGCTTTATTCAGGCCATTCATTACGGCGAGTTGAAATTTTACTGATTTCCCAGGCAGGGTCAGTTTTTGTTCCAACACTTTCCCGGAACGGCTGATACTGATCTCTATTTGCAGTTCCAAACTCGGTTCAAAACGCTGATGCGGTTGAAAATGCGAGGAAAATTCTTGCCGTAACTCTTCATGAAGAGAGGCTCTTGCCTGTTTCAGACGTTGTTTTTTGAGGAGTTTTTGCCCCGTTTTGGAAACGATGCTGTTACCATCCATGGTATTGTTATCCTGAAGCATTAACACTGCTTTCATTTGATCCACGTCTGCTTTAATTAAATGAGGTATTCGCGAATGATCAAAGCGGAATTCCACTTTTAGTACTTCGTCAGGAAACTCTTCCGGTAGCGGAGGTAATGGAACCAGACGAGTTGCTTCTAGCGCCGCTTCACGCATCTTGTCCGAAACTTCTCCAAGACTGCTCACCTGATAACCACTCACAATCCCGTCCATTCCCACTGTCGCCAGCACAAAAACCTCACCACCTTCCGGAATAGAACCATCCAAATAATCTGAGGGTGGATGATTACTCCAATGGTAACGTACTAACCGGTGCCACCGGTCAATGTATTTTTGATAATCCCAATTGTAATTGCTGAGCCGGTAATCTTGATAGTAGCGAATCGTCAATTCCGGACGAAAGTGGATGGTGGTTTTTTTGGATAGTGTTTTTTTTGAAATTTTAGTTTTTGAAACAGGTAAATCCTGAGATTTCAAAACTTCTATTTTGACAGGTAACTCAGGAGTTGCTGGACTTTCCGTAATTATTAATTCAGATTCCGGAAAATCTATTTTATCCAGGAACTCAAATTTTAGAATAAATTGCGGTGAGAGCATTGCTTCAGATTCAGTAGGGCTGGTTTCCTTGAGATAATCTTCGTCTCCCGGAAAACTGCTTCCCGAAAAAACCAGCCATTCACCTTCATTAAAATTTGCAAGCCAGGTATGCAGGGGCGTTCCCGGCAGGATAAGAGTGTTGTAATCCAAATCTGTGTATGCATTGTTCCAGGTTCCCATTGTTACTTTGAATTCAGGAATGACTTGATTTTCAAAAGTATCTTCCGGAGGAATTATCGCGAGTTCAAGCACCAAATATGCTTTACCATTCTCAGTTGTACGCAGAGTCTGAATACGGCCGATCCATTCATTCACCACGAAATTTTTCAGCTTCTCTCTCAAAAATTTTTGACGCTTTTGTCTCAGGAAAAATTTTTGAACTGCATTAGGGGATGTTTTGTATTGGGCAGCAAACTCTGCTAATGCGTTCATTATTATTTGCTGATTTTCCGGAATCATTGCTCCAAGTATTTCCGGAGCCGGTTTGCTGCCGGCAGAATTATCAAGTTGCTGACTCCATACCGAAGGTACGAAAACATAACTGTAGAGCAGTAAACTTATTGTTAATAAAATTCTATGAAAAGGCATTGAATCAAATAAATCAGTCTAATTTTGCAAGTCTAATTTTGTATGAAATACTCTGTAACAATCAATGAAAAAAGTGACATTGACACTTTCTTTCATGGTGTCTCTTATGCTCACATTCACTGCTTTACTCCATCTTTATCAAACTGGACAAGAAATATGTCACGCCCCCCGCTGAATTTTGCTCCATCCATTTGCCCCTCGGTAAAACCGGTAACGAATATTTGTCCTTCTCTACCCAAAGCTAAACCTAGAGGCCGCTCGTTTTCCTCGGTGCCAAATTGACGGAGCCAAAGCAGCTTGCCTGCGGAATCAAACTTTGCTAAAAAAGCATCTTCTTTTCCAGCATGGTGTTGTTCTTTCAAGCTGCTTTCAGTATAACCTCCAACCAGCAATTCACCTTCCGGAGTCCACAAAACAACCGTACTTTGTTCAGAATTCTTACCTTTGAAAATGTATGTCCATTGTTGTTTGCCTGCAGAATTGTATTTTACAACAAAAGCATCTTGAGCGCCGGCATCACCTTCAGCGGCACTTTCAGCTTGTGGAATGTAGCCTGCAACTGCAACTGCCTGATCTGAGTGAATTGCTAAAGCAGTACCTGATTCATTTAGTGCAGTTCCAAATGTTCTGCTCCAGCGTTTTAGTCCATGCTGAGATATTTTAAGCAGGAATATATCTGACCCGCCTTTTATTTTCTTGCGGTCAAGAGATTGCTTAATGCTTCCGGTAATATACAGAGCATTTTCTGTATCAGCCGCAAGTGCACGAATTCTAAGCCCTGGACTTAATTCAGTACCAAGGATTATTTTACCGGTTTTACTGATTTTCATCACATTGAATGGAGTTGCGGCAGGGATATAGATGTGACCGTCTTTATCCATTGTTAACCCATTTCCAGGAGCAGTTCCGTTAAGTTTTATTGTTTTTGAAAATATTTTTTTACCATCTACTGCATAAACAGCAAGGATAACAGCAGAACTTTCTTTTTCTTGAGAATAAGCCCTTAAGTTTATTAATCCTGCCTTTTTTTGATGCAAAACTGCTGCCGTTACCGATCGTTCAAAACCGGCTTGTTGAATCCAATTCAGAAAACCGCTCGGTGCATATTTTGCTAAAAATAAATCTTTTTTATCGCCACTCTCGTTGGCGCTGGTGAGTCCTGCAAGATAGATGTTTCCTTTTGGGTCAACTGAAACTGCCATACCACTGTCATCTCCAGGTGTTCCAATTTGCTGGCTCCATGTGGTTTTAAATCCAGGGTTGGTTGTGATTTCTTTTTTCAAGGAAACGCCATTTAAGTTTTTGATTTCAGCAGTCAAGCGTATTTGATGAAACTTTTGTGTAGCGTAAATTCCTTTGGGAGTTAAAATAATTTTTTTGTTGTTGTCTTTTAACTCAAGCGGATTCATGCGCACACAATTAAGGAAGTTATTCGAGGTAATTTGAATTGTGCCGGAACATTGTGTATCTTCGGCATTGACTGTGAGCGTCAAAGAATCCAGCGGTACATTAAAAGATAAAACGATTTTGGCATTGCGTTTAACTTTTGTTGCATTTTCTGAAGGTTCAAGGGCGATAAGTTCAGGGTTTTTGAGCAAAGCATTATCAGGTTTTATAACAGGAACAAGAGCTGTTTCTCCGCAGCCGGGCAATAATCCGGTCAACAGAAATAAAGCTAAAATGGCTAAATGGGGGATTCTTATTCTGAAATCCAAAAAATGGGACATGGGTTAGCGTTTAAAGCTATAATTAACTCAGGTTCCTACTATGCGTTTTTTATCAAGGCTTGTCAACTTTTGAGCTGGATGAAAATATTTATACATTACAAAGATACTGAATAAAAGCAGAAAATATGTTAGAAGTGGATAACTTCACTCAAAACATAATAGAAAAATTCCCTGTGTTCATTTACAAAACTGCATTTTTTTGGCGCTGGCTGTTACTTTGTGTATTGTTGTTTTATTCCATAACTCAAATTGAGGCCAAGACAGATAATTCAAAACCCGCCCAACAGGCGGAATCTTCCAGATTCTTAGAACTCTGGAAACAAGCCCGTGAGCGTAAACTCGCCCAGCATCCTTATTGGTTAAAGCTATTGCATTTTTATTCATTTGGGGAATCAGTCGGCCAATGGAGTTTCAAAAGTGATGTTGTCAGCGCCGGATTTTTTCTCTCTGCTAACGGAAAAACAGATCCAGAAGCGGAACTTAAAGCAACTCTTAAAGCCTTGCTCTCACCTTCCGTCAATAATCCCGATCAGGATGCTCGCTGCAAGTTTATTGCACGCTTTAACTGGCTCCGAAGCAAGCTGGATTTTCCGGAAATGCCAAAACGGAATTGTCCGCTTTTTGAACGTTGGGCGAATTTAGAAGATTCAACCGGAATCAGTATTATCTTCGTCTCAGCCTATCTGAAAAATCCTGCCTCAACATTTGGTCATTTACTTGTCAAATTCAATTCACGTAACCGTCTCTTAGGTCATTCTCTGCTCAGGCCAACCTTAAATTACGGTGCAATAATTAATCCTGACGACAATCCTCTGGTCTATGCTTTACGCGGATTATTCGGAGGCTACAGCGGCAGTTTCACGGATGAACGCTTTTACAATTTTAATCATGTTTATGGAGAAAACGAATTACGCGACATGTGGGAATATCCGCTTAATTATTCTGCAGTACAGCAGCATCGTATAACTTATCATGCATGGGAATTACTGCAAAACGTAAAATTTACTTATTATTTCTTTCTCGATAATTGTGCTTATCGAATGGCAGAATTGCTGGAAATGGCATGGGACGATACATCTCGAATTAATACTTCCGGTGCAATTTGGGCTATTCCGGTGGATGTTGTGTTTAAACTGCAAAAATTCCGGAGTGCTACAAATGGTCAATCTATACTGGGAAGTCCGCAGTTGATTCCATCAAGACAAAGAAAATTGAGACAGCGTGTAGCTCAATTGAGTGAGATGGAGCAAACTCAATTGAAGGCCTTGATTAATTCTGTTAATCATTTGGATTCTGGGGAATTACGCAGCGTTCCGGAACCTTCACGAGCACGAATTCTTGATGCCTTGCTGGACTATCTGCAGTATGTAAAAAAAGAAAATCAAACTTTGCTCCAACAAAAAGAACGTAACAAACTGCTATTAGCCCGTAGTTTTTTGCCCATAATGGAAAACAATTCTTCAGCCGATAAGCCTAAACCACCTACTGAGGGAACGCCTCCTATGCGGTTTCGGTTTGGAGCAGTTGTCAACGAGTTATTGGGGCCTGCATTTGAAGTGGGGAGCTGGGCTAATTACCACGATTTGCTTGGAACAGAATCCGGACACTTAGCAAATGCCGAAGTAGTTACTCTGGATTTACGTATTCAAGTCCGGGAGAATTCGTTTGAGGTGACACATTTCCAATTATTCAACATTCAAAAATACGCTCTTAATCCCACCAGAATTTCTGGAGATTTTGAATGGTCATGGCGTGCACGCGCAGGTTGGGAAAGGGCAAATTTTGGCTGCTTAACCTGTCGTCAATTTAGAATTGCCGGAGGTTATGGCGGATCAGTTTCGTTAGCCGGAAAAGATTTGGAATACGCATTTGTAGATATCTTTGGAGAAACACCAAAAGATTCGTGGTCAGCAACGACTTTGGGTTTTGCCCCACATCTGGGGATGACGTGGAGTCCATTGGAGTCTTGGAAAATTAAACTTGAAGGGGGTTGGTTTAAAAGTCTTGTTGGACCAAAAAAGGAATATTTCCGCAGTCGTTTTGATCAACGTCTGAGTATTTCTCAAGACTGGGATGTTCGTCTGGAAATAGAGCGGCTGGAAAGTCTTGAAGCAAAATTGGCTCTTCATTATTTTTGGTGAAAAAATACGTATTGTCAGCTCAATCTTCGTTCTCATTTACTTGATCATGCCGTAAAAGCAGAGGATTTTTGAGATTTAGTTTTCCTTTGGAAACAAGGTAAGTCAGGCCGCTGCCAAGCATAGTATGTCCTTTTCGTATTACTCTTACAGGCTTGGGGATTGTCAGGATGTCTTTTTTTGCATCATAGATTGCGGTATCTGTATAAACTTCAGATCCATCGCCCCGCAGCAGGATAACATTTCCTGAGAGGGTTACACGGTTATCGTGCCTTTCAATTAAACCCTGGTCTGCAGTTATAATAAGATCAACTTTTGGCAACGCATAGTTTGGAGCAGCCGAAAGTTCTGTTGTAGTAATATTTGTAGAGTTGTCCTGAGCATAGACCCAGATTTTGACTTGCTCGATACGCATTCGGTTGGATTTCTCAGAAATAACCGCTCTGTTACCTTTTAGCTTCCATTTTTTCCGCTCCATTTGGTAATCATTGACGGTAATCTGGAACAAATCCAAAACGCCTTTTTCTTCAATTGGAGCAATTTCTTCGGGCTGACTGAAAGAGAAAAAGTAAAAAAATGCTCCGGCTAAAGCACCCAGTAGCAGCAGAACTGAGAGTTCTTTGCGGTTTTCATGCAGAAAGGAAGAGTAACTCTGAATGTCCTGGGGTTCCATGGAGAGTTGGAGAAAAATATTCAGAAACGGAAGGCGTAAATTGGAACCTCCCACTTAGTAGGATCAGGTTTTGCTGAACGTGTGTAAAGCGGCATCAGCTCTGTTTCAAGAGAAGCGGCATTTGGTTGTTGTCCCCGAAACTGTGGAGATGGTAGTTCCAGCAGGTACGACTTGTCAAAGCTCAAACCGCTTACAACTAGATAAATTCCCAGTCCATAACCAAGTACTCCGCCAATCGTTGTAGCGGAAATTAGGGATTCACGAAGTTTTATTCCTGAAACTAAATGGTAAGAAAATCCCATTGCCGCACCCCATGCTGAACCCCAGAGCGTGTTCCAAAAAACAGAGTACATCACAGGTTTTTTGGCTCCAACAGGTGGTAAAGCCGCTTCCTGTGCGGAAACCATTGGAAAATTTATACAGCCCAATAAAACAATTATTAATATTATTTTTTTCAGCCTGTGTTTCATTTAACCGGTGCTTGTAATTATGTGTTACTCGCTAAAATCGGAATCCGAAGATTGGAATATTGATAACTTGAGCAGACAAAATTTCTTCTTGAACAATCAGTGAGCGTTGAATGGGTCGAAAAAGGTCTTCTATTCCTAAAAGCTGATCCAGATTTTCCGGCAAAATAGATTCCTGTGGAACGACTATCGCATTCTGCAGCATATAAAATCCAAATAACGCACCCAGTGCTGTACCCGCAATGAATCCATTTTTTACTGTACTTTTCAAGGTTACACTCGGATTCAAGGGATCCATGAACCATACAACGACGCCCAAACCTGCCCCGAATACACTGCCGCCGAGGGTGTAGCCCAACTCCTGTTTCATCAGCAAAGGGCCTGTTTCCTGTGCCTGAGAAGGCGCACTGATCAGCAAAAGGAAAAATAACGGGAGGATCCATATTGTTTTCCAGCGGCCGGATTTTATATAGTTAATATAACAGACCGGCTTTAAATTAATCGGAAGATCCGTTGCTGAATTTTCCATAATGTGTATTTCTCGATTTTTATAATTCCAAATGTTAGCGTATTATTATAAATACATGTTAACTAAAAAAACAGAGTTCAACTCAGTTTTTCTGAGTTTGAATGAGAATTGCATTTAGGCTTCTGTTAATTTATTTAAATTCTGAGTGCAGTTTCTATTCATTAAATTATTCATTAAAATTGTCGTCTTTTTTTATGTTTTGCCATACCGCCTTTCGATGGATCGTGATAGTGCTGACAGCACTAATTTTTGTGGTATTTTCTGTAGTTGATATTGCTGCACAGAACTTTGACGATGACCCCCTCATGTTAGACGGAGGTGATGAGTTCGGTTTTGAACAATTTGGAGACGATGACTTCCAAGGCAGTGGTTTTGGTTCGGAAGGTTTGCAAGGCTTTGGAACACAACCCGGACAAGACCCCCTTGATCCTTTCGATTCTCAATTTGATTCCGGTAACAATTATCTTGATGAAGGTGCATTCTCTGATGAAACCGAATCAACATTGAAGGATGACCTAATTGTTCGTCGTAAATTATTATCAAAAGAGGGAAAAGATGTGCCCTCAAATCTTGGTTATGGTGCAGGTACAGGTTTGATGATGGGTACCTGGTTTGCTTTCATTCGAAAAGAAACCAACACTCGTCAACAATTCCGCACAATTGGCACAAGTACTGTTCTTGGAGCTATAATCGGGATCATGCTGGGTACACGTAGTGTGTGGGATCCCGGTGCTGCTCGACCAGAAGAAAGTACTGAACCAACGGGCTTCATGCATACTCCCGCAGGCTGGTTGTTTGCCCAAAATGGAGAAGCGTTAAAAATTGCCTACCGTTGGAAGTTTTAGCAACTCTTACGCCAAATAAATCTGTAAGGTACCAGTTAAAGGGATCAAGTTTTGGCAAATCAGTATTGCTGAGAACACACCACAGACTTTCCCGGAACAGCATTTTCTCAGCGGCTGTGAATCATTTTATTAATGAGGCGCATATTTTCTCGAAAACGATAGCTGATTGTGTTCAGTAATATTCCTATACCCACACTGCCGAAACCAAGCAACATCAAGCCGGTTGCTAAAATTGCGGTAGGTACTTTGTTTACATATTCGTCTTCCAGATAATCCAGGATAACCCAGATTCCGGAAATCCCTCCTGCAAAAAAGAAAGCCAGTCCTATCAGACCAAAAAAAGTAAGTGGTTTGTATGCTTTGGCGATTTTGGCAATTTCTGCAAGCACCCTGATTCCGTCATGAAAAGTACGTAACTTTGAAACCGAACCCTCCGGTCGTTCACGGTAAGGCAGAGGTACTTCTTCAATCCGGAATCCATAATCCAGGATCCGGATTGTCATTTCTGTTTCTACTTCAAAACCGGATGAAAGTATCGGTATTGATTGTACCAGTTCTCGGCTATATGCGCGGTATCCCGACATGATATCAGTCAACTTGTTGTCAAAAATCCAGTTAACTAACCTGCGCACCAAATTGTTCCCAAAAACATGGAGCGGTCTAAAAGATTTATCAGTGTATTCCGCCAATCGTGCTCCAACCACCATATCAGCGCGTTCATCCATTACAGGTTCAAGCAGTTTTCTGACATGTTCGGCAGAATAGGTGTCATCTCCATCAACTAAGACGTAGTAATCCGCATCCACTTTCCGGAACATACTTGACACCACGTAGCCCTTGCCGGGACGAGGTTCAGTGATAACTTTTGCTCCTGACTCCAGGGCGATGGCTGCGGTGCGGTCTGTACTGTTGTTATCAAAAACTATGATTTCCGCTTCAGGAATTGCAGCCTGAAAATCCCGAATCACCTTGCCAATTGTAATTTCTTCATTGAGGCAGGGTATCAGGACGACAATCCTTGATTTCGGGTCACTACTCATATGTCTCAGAGAATTGGTTTTCCTCAAAGTCTATATTTTTTTTTGATACTTCGCAACTCATGATCAATTTCATTCTCAGTAAAATTCGTATGAGCGGAAGCAGTTGATCTTGAGCCAGCTTTGATACCGTGCTTCAAACGCTCTAATTCTGCTTCCAAATTATCCAAAGGTTCTTGGTGTGAGGGTACATTTTTATGGGCCTTCTTTTTCGGTCTATCTGCACTTTTACTTTTTTCCGCATGATCGTTAACAGTCTCAGTCATTTCCTGAAAAATATTCTTTGCCCATTCCACCAGCATATCCAGTGGATCCCTGAAGTTTAATCCGAATTGCCCCAGCATTTCTTCCACATCACGGAGTAGATCCTCTAATGTGTCCTCCGGTTCTACAGCGGATGATTGCTGTGAAGTTCCGGAAAATCCACTTTTTTGCTTAAAGCTGCTTCTGCCTGAAGAAAAACTTGAGCTTCTTCGATTTTTCTGGTCATGTGGTTGTCGAGCATTTGTTGCAGTTTTGCCAAGTTGGCGGTCAAAAATCTGTCGTTTTTCCGGATCTGCCAAAATTTCGTAAGCTTGAGAAAGCCGCACAAATTTTTTTTGGAGGCGTTTACGTTCTTTAGCGGAAACCTGTTGAAATAGATCCGGATGACAGGATTTTGCTTTTTTGCGAAATGCACTCCGGATTAAAGAAATATCCGCGTCCAGAGGTACATCAAACAAGGTATAGTAATTTTCCATTTAGTAACAAACAACTATTGATTTTTTAGCCATGGAACGCATCCTCTATTTTGACTTAGAAACCAAGTATTCTGCCGATG
>DTUH01000007.1 GCA_012964265.1 Candidatus Lambdaproteobacteria bacterium | reverse complement strand
CAAAATAATCCCTGTCAAAAAACAGGAGAAATACAACCTAAATGTGCAATTGCAGGATTTAGGTGATATTGTAAAATGACTTTGCCATTCATTCAACACAAAAATATTTCCGCCATGCAAGCAGCAAAATTTTCCTGGAATAAACGTTTTCAACGCTGGTTGATCACAAAATTGCTTGTGGTGCTGATTAGAATTACCGGAAGTACAACACGCCTAAAGCAAGTAAATCGGGAAGTCCTGAAAAAAGCTCTGCAGGAATACGGTAGTGTTATTGTGGCCACTTGGCACCAAAACATATATTTCAGCATCTGGCTTCTGCGTAATCAAGATCTGACAGCTTTGATCAGCAGCAGCGAAGATGGTGCAGTTATTTACGATGTTTTTGACCATTACGGTTACCCTGCCGTGCGGGGGTCAACCACCAGAGGTGGAATTCCCGCACTGAAACAAATGATTAAATTGCTCAAGGATAAAACTTCGGTTGCTATCACGCCGGACGGCCCATTGGGTCCTCCGGAAAAAATTCAGTCCGGAGTTATCCTGCTTGCTAAATACGCCGGTGTTCCCATTATACCCTGGCACTATGCAGCTAATCATCAATGGAATCTCAATAGTTGGGACAGACACAAAATACCAAAACCTTTTTCTTCAATTGTAGAATCTTTTGGGGAGCCGTTTTATGTCCCAAAAAAGCTGCCGCCTGAGAACGTTCCTGTTTTATGCGAAAAGCTGGAAACTATTTTGAAAGAACTTGCGCTTAAAACAACTGAGGTGCTTAAATTCGAAGAAAACTAAGCAAAAACTAATTATACATTTAATTGGCAAATTGCTTTTCGAAGGCGTCAAAAAAGCGATCTACATCATCAGGAATTAAATGGTTGATTCCTGCTGCCGCGGCCCGACCTCCTCCGGAAAATTTAAGACATAATTTCTCAGCACCTTGAGGTTTTGAAATTGGAGCGCGTACACCAACTAGAAAAGTGCCGTCTGCACGTTCAACCAGGAGCGCATGAGCCAGATCAGGAGCTTCCCGCGCGACTTGATTGCTGAACACGCCTGAAACTCGTCTGCACCATGCTGCGTTTGGAAACTGATAAATTCTTCCCACTGTAGTTTTTCTAAGAGGAAGTTTTTCTTCCGCCAGGAGCATGTCATTCCGGAAGCCTGCGCGCAGTTGCTTTAATTCACCGGACGCACGGTAAAATTCGAACGGTTCTGAAAACGGTTGCAGAGCCAGAAATAAAGTTTCCGGTGAAAAATGCAAATCGTCTATCGTTTCACCATAAGAGTTGTAATTGATCAACTCTCCCAATTCCCGTAATTCAATAATCTTTTTCGGATCAAGTTTCAAACTGTCTGCAAGTTGATGTGCAGAGGAGTGAAGGTTGTCACCAAAAGCTGCTGCTATGGCCCACAGACGATGTTTACCTTCCAAGTAACGATCAACTAGAATACTTGTGCATACACCGGGGCTGGTGTCTATGTGTGGATGAAAAAGCGGGGATTCCGGATTTTCTCCGGCAAAGTGGTGATCAAAATAGTGAACAGTGTTACCTTGTTTAAGCAGCTGCAGGAGATAATCACGGTTGGTATGAGACGAAATATCTAGCACCGTGATCACACTGTCATGTGCTGAAACAACATGTTTCAGCAACAAGGTGTCACGTTTCACTCCGGTGACAAGACGGCTTTTTTGAGGATTGTGTAATCGCAATTGATGCAGGGCGCAGATTCCATCGGCATCCCCGTTGAAGATGTCAATGTAAGGCATGACGGCCCAACTTATTCATACGTTGATGAAAATGATTTGCGCAATTACGAAGGCAAAAAAAAGGAGAACTCCTATCACAGCAACAGATCCTGAAGAAAGAAATCTGTCATCCGAATTAGCGCCCAGGGAATTGAGACGGTTGGAACTTGCCGGACGTATTGTTGTTGCTGAAACTTTCTTGGCTATAATTTTTGGTGGCATTAATCTTAAAGTATTTAATTGTTATTTTTTCCTACTGCGATTCTATAATAAAGTCTGCAAAATAAGAACCAACTTTGTACAAACTCTGAATAAATTTTTTGTCTCCGAAAATTCTTAAATCCTGCTTTTTTGATTGCGCAAATAATGATCAACTAAAACCAAATTAATCATGGCCTCTACCATCGGTACAGCACGCGGTAAAACACAGGGATCGTGACGCCCTTTTGCTTTCAGCTTAACTGCCCGCCCGTCACGAGTAACTGTGTCCTGCTCAAAGTTGATCGTTGCGGTTGGTTTAAAAGACACGCGCAAATCGATCTCTTCACCGTTTGATATTCCACCCTGAATTCCTCCGGAACGATTTGTGTTTGTCCGGATATTTCCTTCCCGCATTACAAACGCATCGTTATGTTCTGAACCTTTGAGTTTCACAGATTCGAAACCCAAGCCAAACTCAACCCCCCGTGTGGCCGGCAGCGACATCAATGCCTTTGCCAAATCCGCGGTCAGTTTATCAAATACCGGTTCTCCCAATCCGGCAGGAACATTCCGGACAACGGCCCGGATGATTCCACCTACGCTATCACCGGATTTCCGGACTTCATGAATACGCGCAATCATAGCTTCCGAAGCTTCCGGATCCGGACAGCGCACAATGCTGGCTTCAACCTGTTTTTCGTTGACAGTTAGTTTATCCACTGTGGATTTTATTTCATGGATTTGTTCCACCCACGCAATCGTCTGAATCTGATCCCAGTTTTGCAACAGCTTTTTTGCGATTGCACCGGCTGCCACTCGTCCTACAGTTTCACGCGCACTTGATCGTCCACCTCCCATCCAGTCTCTGAAACCATATTTCTTGTCAAAAGTGAAATCGGCGTGGCTGGGACGATACAAGTCCTTGAGGTGATCATACGCGTGTGACTTGGCATCCTCATTTGACACCATCACCGAAATTGCTGTACCTGTGGTTCGTCCCTCAAAAACTCCTGAAAGAATCCTGGGAGTATCGCTTTCCTTACGCTGTGTTGTAATTTTGCTCTGCCCGGGACGTCTCCTGTCCAGTTCATACTGGAGGTCATCCTCACACAATGGCAGTCCGGAAGGACAGCCGTCAATGACTACACCAACTCCGCCTCCATGAGATTCACCCCAGGTTGTGATACGAAATAATTGTCCGAAACTGTCACCCATTTTTTATCTTATTTGAATTGGTACACTTTTTTGCTCGTGTTAAAGTCCTGTCAGCATAACCATTTTACTGTGAAGGTGCAAGAAACTTGGCGGCCAAATCTTGCAATTTCAGGCTGTGAACACTAAACTTGTAATGCAAAATAAACCGAAGTAATTTATCAAAAATGATTTGCATTTCAACTCAGTTACCACAAAATGACACAACTTCACAAATCAGGTCCAAAATGGGTGATGTACAGTTCCATGGGTTTGGAACTTGGTTTGTCAGTAATTGTGGGTTTTCTGATTGGAAATTGGCTGGACGAATGGTTGGGAACAGAGCCCTGGTTTTTGCTGGTATTTGGAATTGCAGGAATCACTGCGGGATACAGAAGTATTTTTCGTTTGGTAAAACGAGTACAAGCTGATGCTGAATCAGAACAGGAAAAATAAAAATTTTCTTTTTAGTAAAACCAAAAATGCAGCCGGGAGTTAAAGACAAATTAAACTCTGACTCCAATGCCGTGGAGCCACAGGATGTCAGTGATGATTCAGAAACTTTGACAAACAGAGTTCAGTCAGATTCAGCTTTTTCTGAAGCGCCTGAAGACCTGGTTTCTGTAAACGAAACTGTTCAATCCAAACAAGCCTATTTTTTCAGAAATCTACTTTTAAGTGTCAGCATCATTTTAGTTGCTGGTACAGCAATATTTAGTCTTGACCTTTTAGCTTCTGTTATGTTAGGATGCGGGGTTATAGGTTTTAACTATTTCTGGACAATGCAGTTTGTCCGGAAGATGTTGCTTGAGCGAAAATTACAAGCACTGGATTTACTGTTTCCCCTGGCAAAATTCGGAATTTCCGTTATGATTTTGTTTGTTGCATTGCAGTACTTGGAATTATCGCCATGGGGTCTGCTGATCGGACTTTCCAATCTTCCGCTCGCCGCAATCATTTATTCTTTTATCAGGGTGATGCACCCTCAGAAGTCTGTTTAAGTCAATCAATAAAAACTACAGAATGAACAAAAGACTTGCTCTAATTAGTGTTTTTTTGCTGGCAGCCTCACCTGTTTTTGCTGCCGAGGGATTCACTTGGGCTCACTTTTTACTTGGCGGATTAGAACAGCCGCTTGTGAATCTCGGCATTGATCCGGTTCCAATATTGGATTTACTGATAGTGGCATTTTTCCTGGTTGTTTTCGCTTATATTGCGGGAAGGCCCTTCAGACAAACTGATATGCTGGAGCCTTCCGGATTTGCAAATATTTCAAATTTTGCAGAAATTATTGTCAGTGTAATTCTAAATTTTTTAAGCGGAATCATCCGCCATGGTATTGGAGCACGCCCAATTCTTCCTTTACTGGGAACTTACGGCTTATTCATTTTGCTGCTCAATCTTGCCGGACTTGTTCCGGGCTTCAATCCACCTACAGATCAATTTAATGTTACAATTCCCTTTGCAGTCATTATTTTTCTTATGACTCACTTTTTGGGGATTCGTCAGCATGGAGCCGGTTACATAAAACAGTTTCTGGGCCCCATGCCGTTACTTGCGCCACTGATGTTTCCCGTTGAGGTTGTCAGTCATTGTGTGCGCCCGCTTTCCCTCTCAATCCGCCTGTTTGGAAACATGATTGGAGATCATAAAGTTGTCATGATTTTCACGTCAATTCTAGCTGTCGGACTACCCATTCCATTTATGGGCCTGGGAATTTTGGTGTCAGTATTACAAGCATTTGTCTTTGTCCTGCTGTCTGCCATTTATTTTGAACTCGCAATGAGTGAAGCTCACTGATTGCGCT
>DTUH01000006.1 GCA_012964265.1 Candidatus Lambdaproteobacteria bacterium | reverse complement strand
AACGGCTCTATGAGTATGCGGAGGATGGTGCGCCCATATTGGTGCGAATTCACGTCGGAAAGAAAAGTCATGTAAGAGCTTTTATGAAAATGATTAAAGGCTTAAAGATCGTTACCGGTTCAAAAACTATTTCTAGCATTGGCAAAGACGCAACGCTGCACGTATATGGTATAGGTGATACTGATAGTTTTTTGGATGATCTGGATGATAATTTTTACAAAAAATCGCCGGTTTAAAGGATATTCTTTGTCCATTGCACAATCCGGCGAGGTGGTGGATTTGAATATGGAGGAGGATGAATAAAGATTAAAATTCAAAAGCGTTATTCATTTGCAGATTTTTCAGTAAATTCCTTTTGGGATAATCATATTTCTTGGAACTGCTCCTGTTGCAACTGTTTTGAGAGGGCCACAATGAATGTGATCCCGTACAAAAATGAAAAATATTTCAAACAAGTTCTGCATTCGATGGAGTCTTTTGTTTTGTTTTTTTTGCTGGCTCCTGTTTTTGTCAGCAATCGTTTCAGCGTCGGAAAAATGTCCTGTAGAACAAATACTACTCCAAGGCGGACGATTTGAATTGGGAAGCAGAACCTCTCTTTTCCAGGATTCTCGGCCGGTGCATGAAGTGCAGATTGAGGACTTTCGGATAGCCAATTTTGAAACTTCGGCAGCAGACTTTGTTGTTTTTGCCAAGGCACAAAAAATGGATTTTCCGTTTTTGTCGGTTCTGGAAAGGGAAAGCCGGGAACAGCCTTGTCGTCCCGCGCGCGGAGTGAACTGGTTTGGCGCACAGTCCTTTTGTCAAGCCAAGGGCGGACGTTTGCCCACAGAAGCAGAATGGGAATATGCAGCCACCATGGACGTTTCCGGACAGCAACAAAAATTCCGTTGGCCGTCCGGAAATAAGCTTCCACCAATTTTCGGAGAAAATGAAATTTCAGGAGAAATGGAATTCTCTGAAGAGGAGGAAGATGAGTTATTAGAGGAAGAAGATGAATCCGAAGAAGAATTCTCGGAAGAAAATTTGGATGATGCTGAACTCGAAAAATTGATAGCAAGTGACGAAGGCGATCTGGATGACGACGCTCTTGAAAAATTGTTGGCAGAGGTCGATGAAGAAACCGGGACCAAGGAGGAACCTTCAGAATACTTACACCGGGAACTGGTGAATGTCCAAAAAACATTCCGGGGATTGAATGGCCTGCACGGAATGCTCGGCAACGTCTGGGAATGGGTCGGAGATTGGTACAGTTTCTATCCGAAAGCTTCGCAAACTCATCCGGTAGGGCCGGAAAAAGGCTTCTGGAAAATTTTCCGTGGCGGCAGCTACCAAAACGTCGATTTGCAGTATGAAAACTCAGAAGCCGTTTTGCTTGATCCGACGTTGCGTAACCGTGCCAAACCTGAAGAGGCTTTTGCGCATTTGGGCTTTCGCTGTGCCTGGAATGCCCCCCCTTAAATTCACAAGGGCAGACTAACAGCTAGCCTTGCTGTGATCATATACCGCTTTTTTAAGTTATTGATTAAAATCAAAAAATGTACTCAGTCCTGTTCAAATTGTTTCATCGTACACCGATTTTTCAGGTCTTGTTGAGTGGAATTTCCTTTTTAGTGCTGATGGTCCTGATAGCCATTCGCTTGCTCTATTCTTATGGCATAAGCGCGTCTTTTTCCAATTCGACTCCGCATCTGACTGCAGAATGGATTGCCGGAGAAACTTCAGATTACTCAAAACAAAGTGCGCTCCAAAGCGTGTTTTCAAACTCTCAGGAAATCGAGTCTTACTCTCTGTTTACACGAGGAACACGTCCTTTACTCATTGAGGCCTTGGGTGTAGGGATGGTGGGAACGTACCGTTTTGAAGCTCCGGTAGAAATCACTGGAATTGACTTGAGCCGTCATCCATTTGCCATTCCAATCGATCAAGCCACTTCCCTGATCAACGAACATGAAAACGCAATGACTGAACGTGAATTGGCAGCACAATTGATGATTGGTAGAAATGAAGTGGTCGTAAATCGGGCCATGATTAACTTGTTTGCGCCGAGTCCCGGAAAAATCAATCGCTTTCTTGTGCAGGACATTGAAAGTGGAACATCGTTGAGTGAAATCAGGATTGTGGCCGTGCTGAATGATATGATTGATACACCCCGAATGTTTCTAAGTTTACCATTGGCACAAATAATTCTGGAAAAACAAGCAATCCAAGGGCTTCATGCACGGGTCAAAAATTTTGATCGTTTGCAAATTGTTCGCGATAGCATCAGCAAACTGCTCGATTCCGGAGTCCGTGTCAGCAGCTGGGTGGATGGACAGAACCGCCAGCAAAAATTATTTCGTGTTTTCGACTCAATTTTCTGGATCATTGCCGTGGCAATTTTGACACTATCGGCGATTACAGGAATGCTGGGCATTTACCGCGCCTTTATGACCAAGCGCAACTCAATTGCCATTTTGCTCCTGCTCGGAGTTTCAAAACGGACATTTTACTGGATGCTGGCTTCCATCACCGAAATTTCACTGCTTGGCGGGGCGGGTCTCGCGGCACTCCTGTTTATGTCTGGTTACGATACGCTCAACGAACAATTACTCCTTTCAGTGCAAGCCATGTCTCCGGTAGAATCTCCGGAGTTACCCTTGCTGCCTTTTTTCTATTGGAACGGTGGAATGTTTATCTTGTACAGTGTTCTGTCGTTGATTTTTTTGAAGGTAATTTTGAATACCAGGATTTCTTTGAAGTAGAAGTTATAGTCACGGAGCTTGATGCTGCGCTTTGAACCCTGAACACAAAACCTAAAACCTTAATAATGCGCTCTTTTATTTTCAATCGTGTCCTCTTCAAACAAGTCGACCCCATCATTTTATTTGGTTTGGGCCTTGGACTGCTCGGCGGTCTTGGGTTGGCTATTGCCGGGAATTTGCTGATCGAAAATATTCTAACCAGTTACCAGTCCTTTTTACAGCGCTCCCTGATTGGATTACGCGGCAGCCTTGTATTGGAAACTCAGGAGTCTTCAGGCTATCTCCGGCGTTTCAGTGCACAGTGGGAAACCGAAAATTCCGGCTTTTCCTCCTCACCCGTCTGGCAAAGCCGGGGCCCGATTCCGCTGGAACTGAAACAATCCGGAAAAATCTGGAAGCGCCAAGTGCAGGTGATCTTGCAAGACAGGGACTATTTGATGCAAAAAATGGCTGTCAATTCAAGTGAATGTACGGTTGACAAAAATGCACAGGCTTTTGGGAATGCCCTGCTTTTTTTGACATTGCTTGATTTCAATGCCGCTCAAAACACCACCCTTCAAGCCGATGTTTTTGGGGGAAACGCCATGCCCGTTCTCTTTTCGAAATGTCCCATTGAGACCGGAATGATGACGGATTATCCGCTTTTAATTCTCGATTGGAAAGCCGTTGGTTGGAATCCGGATGAGGTGGCGGAGAGCCTTGAATTTTCCACATACACACGTCAGGAAACGGATTTTCTTGAACAGAAAATTGATAAGGTGATGCAACAAGTTCCTCGTGAAACTGGAGAGCAATACCGCATTGAAAATCTTTACCGCAACAAAAAAATGAAGCTGGCCACCAGTCTTTCGGAACAAGCCCGTTGGCTGGCCTTAGGGATTGCCGGAATTACGTTGACTTTGTCCGGAATCATTTTGTTTTTTGGCTTTTTGCTTTTATTAGAATTCAAACGCGTTGTGATTGAAACTTTCCGGTTAATGGGCCTATCCCGCCTCGAAGTTACTTTTGGGTTTTTGCTCGGTGGCGGGATTTTGGGGGTCGTCGTGGCTTCGGTGGGAATGCTCTTGGCGTGGAGTGGACGGCTCTTGATTCAAGTTCAAGGCTGGATTCCCTTTGAACATTTTTTCACTGAGTGGCCGCCCATGTTGTTTGTTGCGGTTTTCGTATTGACTCCGATTTGTGTTGCCGTTTTCAGTGCCTTTGTGGTGCGTTTCCGTCTTCCTTCGCAACTCAACATGTCAGAGATGGGATAGTGTTTTTTCAGAGAGAAAAACACAAAACCACTCAGAGTCAGAAATCTGCAAAGATATTGTGGGAAGCAGTTGCAATGCTAGCAATCGGTTTTATTTGCACTCCTGCAGGCAGTTTTGCTAACGATTATACATGGCCGCCCCGTGAAAATGCTCCGGTACTTACCTTGCTGGGTCCGGTTTACGAAACAGGTCTTGAACTGGAATCTGAACTGACAGTAATACTTGCCGACTCCCTCAAAAAATTGGCCAATTCTCCGGAATGCTGTCTTCCAGAAAGCTACATTGATGCCTTGGGTGGCACTCAATATCTGCGTTTTGTGACCGGATACAGCCACGATGCGGAGTGGGGTTCCATCAAATCCACCGCCGTTCAAATAGATGGAACTGCAGACTCGGAGCGAGTTGCAGGAATTTTGGAAAATAATCAATATCGTGAGCTGTGGCTGGAGCTGGCCGTGCGGCTGCGTAACAAAACCAGAGACAATAGCACGGCAACCTTGGAGGGTTACCGCTTAATTTTACAGCCCAACGGACAAGCCTTTGCCGAATGGTATGAGGAAGAAATTGACACCTCCATTGCTCCATCTGAGCAAATCATGAAAGCACTTGTCCGGTTGTTGCTAAAACCTTTGTGGCAGATGAGTGAGTTTACCGTGATTCAGAGAAGTTCTTCAGAATATCTGCCCGTTCAAACTGATGCGGAGGCAGACTGGCCATTGCTGCAGCAGTGTGTTTTTTCAGGAGCATGTCCCGGATGGAGCACTGCAGAAAATGATGTATTTTTCAAAGAGGATACTTTTCGTCTCTTTACGAGAAGTCGAAGATATGCAAAATTGCTTTGTGAACGCATAGGCCTTAAATTGATTACAGAAGATGTGGTAAAACTTGCTTCACAAATGAGAGGAGGCTACGGTTTTGATGATGTGATGCATGATATAGATATACACGGGGTATGGGTACACG
>DTUH01000005.1 GCA_012964265.1 Candidatus Lambdaproteobacteria bacterium | reverse complement strand
ATAATTTAAGCAAAGATATATGTTACGAATCTGTGTGTTTAGAGAAAAAATAAATTAAGAGTCCAACTATGCCTGAAACAATGTTTGAAAAAATTTGGAGCGCCCATCTTGTTTATGAACAGGAAGGCAATTCGATTGTTTACGTTGACCGTCATCTGGTGCATGAAGTTACTTCACCACAAGCGTTTGAAGGTTTACGCTTGGCCGGTCGACCTGTGATGCATCCGGAAGCAACATATGCGGTTCCGGATCACAATGTACCGACAGAAAATCAGGACCAACCGATTTCAGATCCAATTTCTGCACTCCAGGTTGAAACTTTACGTCAGAACTGCAGAGAATTTGGGATTACCCTGTTTGATTTAGGAGATGAACGCACAGGAATTGTGCATGTAATGGGACCTGAACAAGGCTTGACTCTTCCGGGATCAACTATCGTTTGCGGAGATTCCCACACGGCAACTCATGGTGCGTTTGGTGCGCTGGCCTTTGGCATTGGGACTTCTGAAGTTGAACATGTACTTGCTACGCAAACATTACAACAGCAAAAGCCTAAAACCATGCTGGTGGAAGTTGAGGGTATGCTTCCGGAAAATGTTACACCCAAAGATATCATCCTGACAATCATTGGCAAAATTGGTACTGCTGGCGGCACAGGTTATGTGATTGAATATGCAGGAGAAGCCATTCGCGCGATGTCGATGGAAGGACGCATGACTTTGTGCAACATGACAATAGAAGCTGGCGCACGTGCAGGTATGGTTGCTCCTGACGAAAAAACGTTTGAACATCTCAAAAATCGCCCTTTTGCACCGCGTGGCGAAGCATTCACTGCGGCAGTCGAAGCTTGGAAACAGTTGCCGTCAGATTCTGATGCAAAATTTGATGTAATAGTTAATCTAGATGCAAACGATGTTTTACCGCAGGTTACCTGGGGCACCAATCCGGGAATGGTTACGGACATTAACGGCATAGTTCCGGATCCGGCAAAAATTAATGATTTAATGGAACGCAGTTCGGTTGAGCAAGCTTTGAAATATATGGGTCTCAAAGCAAATCTTCCCATTCAGGAAATCAGTATTGACCGTGTTTTTATTGGATCATGTACAAATTCACGCATAGAAGATTTGCGTTCTGTTGCAGATTATGTCAAAGGCCGCAAAGTAAATGACAGTGTGTCTGCCATGATTGTTCCAGGAAGTGGAATTATCAAACGGCAAGCTGAAGAAGAAGGTTTGGATAAAATTTTTACTGCTGCGGGTTTTGATTGGCGTCAGCCGGGATGCTCCATGTGTTTAGCTATGAATGATGATGTACTCAAGCCAGGTGAACGCTGTGCCTCGACGAGCAATCGAAACTTTGAAGGTCGCCAGGGAAAAGGCGGAAGAACACATCTCGTCAGTCCACTAATGGCTGCCGCTGCCGCGATTGCAGGACATTTTGTTGACCCGCGAACTTCTTAGGTAAACCCTGTACTAACTGTAAAAATGGAAGCATTTATAACTCTTTCCGGAATGGCTGCACCACTTGACAAAATAAATGTGGACACAGACCAAATTATTCCAAAACAATTCCTGAAAAAAATAGAACGTACCGGTTTTGGAATTCATCTTTTTCATGACTGGCGTTACCTCGATGATGCAGGGACTGAGTCTAACTCCGAATTTGTGCTGAATTTCCCACGCTATCAAGGATCGAAAATCTTGTTGACTCGGGAAAATTTTGGCTGCGGTTCAAGTCGCGAACATGCACCGTGGGCCCTGCAGGATTATGGTTTCTATTGTGTAATTGCTTCCAGTTTTGCAGACATCTTTTACAGTAACTGCAGGAAAAACGGAATGTTGGCTGTAGTGCTTCGGCAGGAGGAAGTGCAAGCTTTGTTTGAAGAAGTTGAAGCCAATGAAGGATGTCAACTGACAGTTGATCTTCCGCAGCAAACGGTGAGCACTCCTGAAGGTAAAAAGTTCTCTTTCGAGATTGATCCATTTGCGAAAAACTGTTTGCTAAAAGGTCTGGACGATATTGGCTGGACATTACAATTTGAGGAAAAAATTCAAGATTATGAACAGCAGGCAAGGAGCAGACAGCCTTGGTTGTTTCTTGATGCGTAATCTAAGCAGTTAAGGAAATCATGTCAGCCTTACGTTTTTCGGTACTGATAATTTTTTTCCCAATTCTACTTGGTGCTTGCGGTCGTTCTGATTTAATTCGAATACGAATACTCTCTCCGATTAGTGAAACAAAAAAAGATCACACCATTTTCACTGACACTTCCTTATCTTCTACCGCCAAGAAAATTACAACTGCCGATCCAAAAACAAGTGGTGGCAGTTTATATTTTTTGTTTAAAAGCATCGGTCTGGGTTACACCACAGTTACCACAAAGATAGATAATGAAATCCTGAATTCATCAAGCAACGCTCTGCTTCTCAGGGAGAAAACAACGCTCGTGACAAATTATACTGATTTGGCTTTTGGAATTGGAGAAAACTATACGCTGATGTGGGGAGCGGGAGTATTGGCTGGAGGGAAACTGGACACGACCCTGAATTACAGCGAGGAACCGGATGAAACTGTCCTGCATAAAAATCTTTCAGGACATTCTCTGTTTCTGATGCTGGGGCATCACGGGTTTGGATTTGAAACGTTGCTTGGCTTTCGTACAAACTACATCAAGGCAGACCTGGAAGATAGTCTCAGTACAGCAAAAAAAAAGAAAGCGGCAGGTTCAATAAGTTATGAAAGCAGTGGTCTGCGTTTTACAACAAATCAGGTGCAACTTGGCATAGGATTTACTTTCTGAATATCATCAAAATGGGGTTTTGTGGAACGCGACTTAAGGATTGCCAACATCAAATTTGCTGCAGTGTTGTTTGTTTTTTCTTTCGTTTTGTTTCAGCTGCATAATCTGGAAAGCACCTCAAAATAATCCGGAAATGTTTTGCTCACGCATCCGGGATCGTTGATCGTCACAGGTGAATTCCCGCAAGCCGCCAATGAAAAAGCCATCGCCATACGGTGGTCATGATAGGTTTCAATATCAGTCTCTTGGATTTTTTCTGGAGGCTGAATTACCAGGTAATCGTGGCCTTCCTCAACTTTTGCACCCAGTTTTCGTAATTCTGTTGAAACGGCCTTGAGCCTTTCGGTTTCTTTAACTCGCCAATTGTAGATGTTACGGATAGCAGTCGGACCGGAAGCAAACAGTGCCGCAACGGCCAATGTCATGGCGGCATCAGGCATTTGATTCATGTCTACATCTATTCCATTTAAAGTTGATCCGGTCAGCCTGACCTCATGGGGGCTCCACTCAACTTTCGCTCCCATTGTTTCTAAAACTTCCGCAAAGCGCACGTCGCCCTGCATACTTTCAGTGCCGCAACCTTTAACTGTCACTGTCCCCTTAGTGATTGCCGCACCTGCTAAAAAATAAGATGCAGAGGAAGCATCACCTTCTACATAAATGCTTCCAGGTGAGCGATATTTTTGGCGCGGGATATGGAATGTCTGGAAGTTATCGTGATTCACTACAACTCCAAAACGCTCCATCAGGCGCAAAGTCATTTCCACATAAGGCACAGAAACGAGTTTGTCGGTGATTTCAATCTGCACTTCCTTTTTTGCGTATGGTGCAACCAAAAGAATCGCAGTTAAAAATTGACTGCTGATTGCTCCGCTCAAACTGGTTTTCCCTCCGGGAAGACCAGAAGCTATCACTTCCACCGGCGGACAATCTGTCCCATTCATACAGTGCAATTTAGCTCCAAGCTGGGAAAGTCCATTTACCAAATCAATGATGGGGCGCTCCCTCATGCGCAGGACTCCATCCAGAACAAATCGTCCATGACCTAAAGTCATGGCAGCGGTCAAAGGCCGGATTGCGGTTCCTGCATTTCCCAACATCAATGTGGCTTCTGAAACCGGAATTATTCCTGCTGTTCCGGAAACTGTAATGCGGTTTTCTGCACGATTTTCTTCCAGTTCAATTCCAAGTGACTCCAGAGCTTCCACCATCCGGCGAATGTCGTCGCTATCGAGCAGATTTTGAATTTCAGTTTTCCCTCTAGCCAACATGCTCAAGAGTAAAATTCGATTGGAGAGACTCTTGGAACCCGGCAAAATTACCTCACCGAAAATTTTCTGGATTGGAGACAAAGTAAGATTTTCCGGAAAACTCATGCGTTTCCCCGGATTTTACGTTCAATGTAAAATTCAGCCGCCTTGTATGAACTTCGCACAAGTGGTCCGGACGCTACATATTCAAATCCCATTTTGTCCCCAAGTTGCGCCAATTCATCAAATTCATCCGGATGCACGAATTTTTCGACTTTCAAATGTTTTCTTGAGGGTTGCAGATATTGACCTATGGTGAGAAAATCAACTCCGACTTTGCGTAAATCTTCCATGGCCTGCAAAGTTTCTGTACGGCTTTCACCGACTCCGAGCATCAATGAAGATTTTGTATAACCTTCCGGACAGCTCTGCTTGAGGTAGTGCAATACCTCCAGTGACTGATCATAACCCGCGCGTGAATCCCGGACTACTGGAGTAAGGCTCCGGACGGTTTCAAGATTATGAGCCAAAACCGCCGGACGTGCGTTTATTATTTGTTGAACCAGTTCTGTTATACCCTGAAAATCCGGCATCAGCATTTCAATCAACATGTCCGGACTTGCACGTTGAGTACACCGGATACAACGGGCAATGTGCGAGGCACCTTGATCAGGAAGATCGTCACGGTCCACAGTTGTCAAAACGACATATTTTAAATTCATATTTTTGACAGTTTCCGCCAACTTCATTGGCTCTTCAGAATCAAGTGCTCCAGGATTCTTGGCAGACTTTACTGAACAAAATCGACAACCACGCGTACAAGTATCGCCCATCAGCATGAAAGTTGCCGTGCCGCCGTTCCAGCATTCACCAATGTTTGGACAATTTGCTTCTTCACAAACAGTACTCAGCTTAAGAT
>DTUH01000004.1 GCA_012964265.1 Candidatus Lambdaproteobacteria bacterium | reverse complement strand
TAATTTTTTCATACTTGTTTAATGGAGTATAAAAATGTACAAAAATATTTTAAAACTTTCTGCGGGACTTCTATTGGCCGCAGGAATGACTGCTGGTCCGGCAATGGCTGGAGGAGAAGCAGAAGTGCTGCATTGGTGGACTTCCGGTGGAGAAGCCAAAGCACTCAAAGTCCTTAAGGACGATTTCGCCAAAAATGGCGGAACCTGGAAAGACATGCCGGTTGCAGGTGGCGGAGGTGATGCCGCTATGGTTACGTTGAAGGCACGGATAGTCTCCGGTGATCCTCCAACAGCAGCACAAATAAAGGGGCCAACCATCCAGGAATATGATGATGAAGGGGTAGTCGGACCTTATAACATTCATGCGGTAGCGTCGGCGGAGAACTGGGATGCGCTGCTCAGTCCGCAGGTTGCAAATCACATGAAGTGTGACGGATTCACCAAGTATTGCGCCGCTCCGGTAAACATCCACCGCATCGACTGGTTCTGGGCGAACAAAAAGGTCCTGGACGCAAATGGACTGAAGATGCCAACCTCCTGGGACGAATTTAATGCCGCAGCCAAGAAACTGAAAGCTGCAGGAATCATCCCACTGGCCCACGGCGGACAGCCCTGGCAGGATGCTACCGTATTTGAAGCAGTAGCTTTGGGAATTGGTGGTAACGAATTTTACCAGAAGGCAATCGTCGACCTTGACATGAATGCCCTGGGTAGTTCGACAATGGTCAAAGTCTTCGACCAGATGCGAATCCTGCAGGGATTCACAGATGAAGGTATGCCTGGACGTGACTGGAACGTGGCAACCGGTATGGTCATGAATGGCAAAGCAGCCTTCCAGATCATGGGTGACTGGGCCAAAGGTGAATTCGCTAATGCCGGATTGAAGCCGGGAGAAGATTACTACTGCCTGCCTACACCGTCAAATCATGGCTACCTCTACAATGTCGACAGTTTCATTTTCTTTTCGGTGAAAGGTAAAAATAAAATCGAAGGACAGAAACTGCTTGCGAGTTTGATGATGGGGAAAAACTTCCAAAAAGTTTTTAACCTCTACAAGGGCTCGATTCCCGCTCGTCTTGACGTGCCGATGGATGAGTTCGACTTGTGTGCCAAGGGTTCTGCAGCGGATTTGAATTATTCCGCAATGACAGGTGGTTTGCTGCCGAGTTTTGCTCATGGAATGGCTCTTAAACTTGCACAGAAAGGTGCGATTCAGGACGTTGTCACCGAGCATTTCAACTCAGATATGTCTTCTCAGGAAGCCGCCAGCAGACTGGTGCGCGCTGTAAAAGACTCCTTATAATCCTGCCTCTTTACGGAGCCCTTATTCAAAGGGCTCCGTTACACAAACTATTCAAAACTATTTGTAAGTGTTCGACTGGCTGCAGAAAAACCTACCCAGAATTGTAATCGCTCCATCATTTGGAGTTATACTGTGGTTTGTTTACGGATTCATTATCTGGACATTTTATATTTCATTTACAAAGTCCAAGATGCTTCCACGTTATGAATTTTGGGGTATCAATCAGCATTTCCGGCTCTGGTCACATATGCGCTGGTCCAATGCAGTTGAGAACCTGTTAATTTTCACTATCCTCTTTGTCGGTATCTGCATCCTGATTGGAATCATTCTGTCCATATTACTGGATCAAAAAATACGAGCAGAAGGTTTTTTACGGACAGTCTATCTTTACCCTATGGCATTATCCTTCATTGTAACCGGAACTGCCTGGAAGTGGATTTTAAACCCAACTATGGGTATACAAAAACTTTTCCGGGACTGGGGTTTTACAGACTTTACCTTCGACTGGCTGGTTAACCGGGAAATGTCTATTTACACTATCGTGATTGCAGCGGTCTGGCAGTCTTCCGGTTTCGTGATGGCCCTCTTTCTGGCCGGACTGCGTTCAATAGACGATGAGATCATCAAGGCTGCCAAAATTGACGGTGCCGGTCTTTACAGCATTTACATCACTATTATTCTACCAATGTTGCGCCCGGTATTCATGAGTTCAATTGTCATTCTGCTGCATATATCAATTAAGAGCTACGATCTGGTAATTGCTCTGACAGCAGGCGGACCTGGCACATCTTCTGACATGCCTGCATTGTTCATGACTCAAATGGCTTTTCACCGCAGTGAAATCGGTCTTGCTTCAGCAAGTGCTGTGATGATGTTCCTCACTGTACTTGCCATCGTTGTTCCATATTTGTATTCAGAACTGAGGAGGCAGGATGCCGGCCGCTGATCCTCAGCAGATGGAAGCAGTTGAACGTTCATCCGCCCGGAAACGGACTTTTTTCCGCTGGCTGCTGTTTTTGCTGCTTGGATTATTTGCCATCTATTATCTGGCACCCATGTACGTCATGATTGTCACCTCACTCAAAACCATGGAAGAAATCAGGCAGGGCAACCTGATGACTTTACCAAATGAAATTATGTTTGATTCATGGAAGACCGCCTGGAGCGGTCGCGGCTATGCGGCAGGGGATGTTTTTCTGCGACCGTTTTTCTGGAACTCAATAAAAATGGTTGTACCCGCAGTTTTCATTTCTACCTTTCTGGGAGCACTTAATGGATATGCTCTGACAAAATGGCGTTTTAAAGGAGATAATCTGATATTCCTGATGTTTCTATTTGGTTGTTTTATCCCTTATCAGGCAATCCTGTTGCCGATGGCCAGAACTCTTGGAATACTGGGAATTGCAAATTCTATCACCGGCCTGGTGGTTGTTCACACTGTTTACGGTCTCAGTTTTACTACAATGTTTTTCCGAAATTACTACATTTCTATTCCGGACGAAATGATCAAGGCAGCCAGAATTGACGGTGCCGGTTTTTTCAAAATATTCTTCAAGGTTCTCCTGCCAATTTCGGCGCCGATCATTGTCGTTACAGTTATCTGGCAGTTCACGGGTATATGGAACGATTTTCTCTTTGGCTCGTCGTTCTCCTTTGGAGAAGCCGCACCCATTCAGGTAGCCCTCAATAATATGGTTCTCACCAGCACCAGTGTCAAAGAGTACAATGTGGACATGGCGGCAGCATTTATTGCAGGAATACCAACCCTGCTCGTTTATGTTTTTGCCGGAAAATACTTCATCAGAGGACTCACCGCCGGTTCAGTAAAAGGATAACCGTGACAACATTCAATTTCAGCAAGCTGACCAGTATTTAAGGAAAACGATGGCAACTTTGAAAGTCAGTAATTTGACAAAAAATTTCGGAAGCACACTAGTTCTGAAGCAAATCAATCTGGATGTGAGTGATGGAGAATTCATCGTCCTGCTTGGTCCTTCAGGATGCGGAAAGTCCACTCTGCTCAACATTATTGCCGGACTCGAAAGTGTTGACGAAGGGGAAATCCTAATTGATGATTATGTTGTCAACCGAGTTGAACCAAAGGACCGTAACATTGCCATGGTCTTCCAGTCTTATGCTTTATATCCTGCTATGACTGTCCGTGACAATGTCATTTTCGGGCTGAAACAACGTAAAGTATCAAAAGAGCAGATCGAAAAATCACTCCAGCATTTTTCAAAAATGCTGCAGATTGACCAACTTTTAGACCGTAAACCGGCTCAACTTTCAGGTGGTCAGCGCCAGCGTGTGGCGATGGGACGCGCCCTTGTGCGTGAACCGCACATTTTCCTTTTCGATGAACCACTTTCGAATCTTGATGCCAAGCTGCGTGTAGAAATGCGTCACGAAATCAACAAACTGCATGAACAATTGGGGACGACCATGATTTACGTAACCCACGATCAAGTTGAGGCCATGAGTCTTGCCACACGGATTGCAGTGATGAACGAAGGAATCATCCAGCAGATTGGGACTCCACAGAAAATTTATGACCAGCCAAACAGCGTTTTTGTTGCAGATTTTATCGGTTCTCCTGCAATTAACCTGATTCAAGGAACCGTTTCGAAAGATGGCGCTGCACTCAGTTTTATTCCGGATCAGCAAAAGGACGGCGACAAAATCCCGCTCAGCGGTTATTCATTTGAAACTGAACCAGGTGAAGGACAGAAAATAATTTTTGGTTTTCGTCCGGAACACATCCGCCTACCGGATACTTCCCTGAAGTCACAGATGCAGGTTGAACTAAAACCGATACTGATTGAACTGACCGGTTATGAAAAGGAGATAACCTTTGAATTTCATGGAAATGAAATCACCGGACGTCTTCCGCGCCATGTCGATGCTGAACTTGGAAAGTCCATAACATTCAGCCTGGACCTGTCCGAAATATCAATCTTTGACAGCGCAAGCACCATGCGCATTTGACACCTCAGTCAGGGTGGATAAAATAAGACTTGGATTTTCTTCCTGTATCAGTTCAGCAATATTGCTGTTCCTGTTGATTTCACAGCCAATTTCCAGCTACAATCCGGAAATTATTGAAAATTACGGGACACTGACACTAAGCCTCAACCGCATTCCGTGGTCTTTGATCCACTGACCGGAATAAGAATTCCTAAGACTTGAATACATGAGTATTGACACGACAAACATTCCGGAGCAGATTCGCACACTGAAACGTCGTGTACGGGAACAATGTCCTGATATGAAGGAACACTTCAGGGAACTCGAGTCGTTGCTTGCCAAAGAAATATCCACCATCGAAGCCGCTAACATAAGTGGTGAATCCGTTATACCGGAAATCGCCTTTTCTGATATCACTAAGAATCGAGTAGATAATACGACGATTGAAGCTGTCAAACGCCGCGGTGCCGTGGTGGTTCGTGGGGTTTTTACACAGGAAAAAGCATCCGGATGGTATGGAGAACTTGAGAGCTATCTTGATAACAATGGCTATTACGAGCAGGATAACCCGGAACTGGATCACTATTTCAGCGACCTGAAGTCCGACAGACCTCAAATATGTGCTGTGTACTGGTCCAAGCCCCAGGTGGAAGCACGGCAAAGTCCGAAGCTGGCTCAGGCAAGGTCTTTCCTGAATCGGCTCTGGAATTATCAGGATAACGAAACACTGC
>DTUH01000003.1 GCA_012964265.1 Candidatus Lambdaproteobacteria bacterium | reverse complement strand
CAACAGTACATCGAATAAATTCTCTCAACCTGGAACTTGCTACAAATCAGGAACCGATTTATCAGTCTGACATCAGGACATCACGCAGTTCACGGACTACCGGTTCAGAATCCCAGACAGCAAATATCACCGCGAGACAAGCGTATCTGGAATTTAACAGGAATCCGAATGAAGAGACCAAACTCGGTAAACAGGTGATCAACATTGGTGACCGCAAAGGTAAGGTCTTTGCCGGAATTCTCAGTGGTTATGCCCAACGCTGCAAAGCAGGGACGTGGTGTTATGAAATAGGCGGGATGAAACTTTCTTCCGCAGATGGTGACTGGCTCTATTTCTTTTCACTTGATTATCCTTTTTGGCATGAGGTAGATTCTCAGGGTGAAATCATCGATTCTTTGCGGATTGAGATGTTCCGCATTAAATACACTGAACATGATGTACCGCTCGGTCTCAACAATATTCCGGCAAAGCGTCTTTCAAGCAGCAATCTGTCCAGCCTGGAAAGCGGAGGGTTCACGTCCGGCAGTGGCTGTAACACCAGTCTCGCAGGTTACACGCTGAATTCGGACTGTAAACCGATTTACTACAATTCAAATGAACAAGAGTATTTTGGTTTGCGAATCCAGTGGGAAACTCCGGTCTGGTCGGTCTATGCGGATTTGATTTCAAATCAGGGTAACCGGGATTATTATCAGTATGATGACAGGCACAACCTGGATAAAAGGAAAATTTCAGGAGGCGCAGCAGAAATGGAACTCAGCTGGAAAAAACCTGGAGAGCAATTTACCTTCATCGCCATGATGGCACGTGGAGATGAACAGATTGCGGACAGCAGCCGGAGTGGAGCAAATTACCAGCGTAGCCTGAACGGTTTTTACGAAATATCACCGGGCACTTACCGCGGTACACAGTTTTACTTCAATGGAGGAAGTCCTGAACTGAACAGCGGAACCGGCCTGGGTCACTCAATTAATAATACTCAAATGGGTGGTTTCCGTTATCGTTATGACATTCCGGAAACAAGCGCGGTTTATCGTTTTGGCCTTTACGAATTAAAGCATCTCAAACCTGTACTTGATGCATTCGGAACGAAATCAAGCATGATCGGCGTTGAGTGGGATAATACGTTCACGATGGTCTATGCGGGACACGCAAAAATAGACGTTGATTTTAACGCATTTAAGCCGGCAAGAGGATTCAGTTACGATGATCATACAGTGCCCAGCGGAAATATAGATATGATTTTTCACTTTGCCGGACGTTTAACTTATTCGTTCTAATCTGTCGAATTTCTCAAAAAAAGGAGCTCTATGAAACAAAAAAGAGTCGCAAAAATTGTGCGCAAAACAAAAGAAACAAACATTGAACTGGAACTGAATCTCGACGGTTCCGGAAAAACGAAAATAAATACCGGAATCGGTTTTCTGGATCACATGCTCAATTTATGGGCATTTCACGGTTTGTTTGATTTGAACTTAAAATGCGCCGGTGATTTAGAAATTGATTCTCATCACACAACCGAAGATATCGCCCTTGCCCTGGGAAGCGCGCTGGCAGAGGCGGTTGGAGAAAAGAGAGGAATTTTTCGTTATGGGCATTCATACGTACCGATGGACGAAGCGTTAATCCGGGCTGCTTTGGATTTGTCCGGACGACCGGAATTTGTATTTTCGGGAGAATTCACTCAACCCACGATTGGTTATCTGGACACACAAATGATAATCCATTTTTTCAAATCATTGGCTAACGCGTCGAAGATGACCTTACACCTGTCTATATTATATGGATTCAACGATCATCACAAATGCGAAGGTATGTTCAAGTCAGTGGGACGTGCTTTGCGTGCGGCAGTTGAGATTGATCCACGGCGCAAAGATGTAGTTTCTACAAAAGGAATTCTCTGAAAGGCATGAACGTAATCATTGATTACAAAGTAGGAAATCTGCACAATCTTAAAAACGCGTTGGATTATTCCGGAGTGGAAAATCGGCTTGTATCCAAGGCGGATGATGTTCGGAATGCAGACAGAATTCTGCTTCCTGGAGTGGGTGCGTTTGCTCCGGCAATGGAGCAGTTGCGAGAATCCGGAATGCTCGAGGTTTTGCAGGAAAAAGTGGAGGCAGGAACTCCTTTGCTGGGAATTTGCGTGGGTGCGCAATTGCTGATGGATGAAAGCGAAGAAGACGGCACTCACGCCGGATTGGGTTGGATTCCGGGCAAAGTGAAACGTTTTCAGCACAATCTTAAAATTCCGCAAATGGGCTGGAATCAGGTTTCTCAACAGAAAAATAACCCACTCTTTCAGGAAGTCGCAGATGAGATGCATTTTTATTTTGTGCATTCTTATCATTTGCTTCCGGAGGCAAGTGAACACGTTTTGGGACTCAGCAATTACGGTTATGATTTTGCGTCGGTTGTCTGCAAAGACAACTTGTGGGGAGTACAGTTTCATCCGGAAAAAAGTCAGAATGCGGGATTGCAGCTGTTAAAAAATTTCTGTACGCTCACTTAACGGTTTGTTCAACACTTCATTTATCCGTGTGTTCAGTTGAAGAAATCAGGCTGAAAATTTTTCACAAAAACTATTAACCTTTACAAGAAAGAAAAAATGGCATTGGAACAAACATTTTCAATCATTAAACCAGACGGTGTACGCCGCAACCTTGTGGGAAAAATACTCAGCCGTTTTGAAGAAAACGGGCTGTGCATTGTGGCCACCAAAATGATTCAAATGTCAAAAAGTGAAGCAGAAGGTTTTTATGCTGTACATAGAGAACGTCCATTCTTTGCTGAACTGACGGAGTTCATGAGTTCCGGACCGGTTGTGGTTTCAATTCTGGAAGGCGAAAATGCGGTGCTGCATCACCGTGAAATCATGGGAGCCACCAATCCTGCCGATGCGGATGAGGGTACAATTAGACGTGATTTTGCGGAAAGTCTTGGGGAAAACACTGTTCATGGTTCAGACAGTCTGGAAAATGCTGCCATCGAAAGTTCTTATTTCTTCTCACAGACTGAGTGCGTAAACTCAGCCGCCTGACTTTCATTTTTGGTACTCGACAGTCACGAGTTTATCATGTCATCCCGAACGTATGTGAGGGATCTAATACAATATCGACACTTTTTACAGATCTCTACATTCGGTTGAGATGACACGCCATGGTCAATAATATCAGTATCTTGTGAGAATTAGTTACTAACGGGTTCTGGAACCATTTGAGATAAAAACAACAGGGCTGGGTTTCTTTCCGGCCTTTGCAGAATTATATCTCCGCCTCAATTGATGGCACCAAATTTTTCCAAATATCTTCACGCCTCCCCTTTTCTAAAGACGAGTGCGCCAGCGGAGTTTTTTCAAGTGAGAGATCCTGCCGGATTTGTTTCAAATGTTTTTGAATTTGACCGCGTTTTAATTTGTCAATTTTACTGGCCACAATCAATACCGGACGCTCATAATAATCCAGCCATTCCTTGAGTTGTCGATCCTGCGCTGTGGGTCCGTGCCTGCTGTCCACGATCAACACCACGTTACGGAGACATTCGCGTTCCTGCAAATAAGCTTCAATCAACCGCTGCCATTGTTGTCGAACATTTTCCGGAACCTTGGCAAAACCATATCCCGGAAGATCAACAAAGTGAAATGCGTCGTTGATCTTAAAAAAATTTATCAACTGAGTTTTGCCGGGAGTGGAACTGGTTTTTACCAGTTTCTTGCGGTTGAGCAAAGAATTTATCAGTGTGGATTTACCCACGTTTGAACGGCCTGCAAATGCGATTTCCGGAAGTGTCGGCGCAGGGAACTGCCACGGAGAAGAAGCGCTGAGGATAAATTCAGCCGAGCGGATTTTCATTTTTCTTTATCATCAACTGACGGATCAGGATCAATGACTTCCACCTCTGCGGGCTCAATAACTTCCTCATCTGAATTTTTTGCGGATTCTGCGTTTTCAGTCAATGGAGTGCCGAACAAATGATTTGAGAACTTTGCCAAATCATCAAGATTCAGGATTTGTTGACGCTGAGCCAGATCAAAATAAAGGAAGACACTCAGCAGTGAAGCAAATGGAAAAAAGAGCAAAGATGCTAAATATTGTGCCCAGCGGATTGCCAGATTAATTCCGGGATCATTCAGGATTTCTGCCATCAAAATTGGAAGTGCGTTACTCTCATTCGGTTCAATAGTATAATTCAGTTCCGGCATAAAAATGGTGAAGAGTATTGCAAAAACCAAAAACTGTAGAATCGTGCTGATAACAACCACAATAAAAACACGGGACAAATAACTACGTGCGAGCTGAATGCTCCTAATCATGGCACGCATTCCACGGACACCTTCAACAATTAATATCGGCTGCGCCATTGAGGTCAGCAATATTCCGCAGAGCCAGAGGGTGATTATCAGGATGCTGAAGGGAAAAGGCAGCGTCAGTCCCATAACACCTGTGACGAAGAGCAGGTACTGCATTATCGCCACATGGATTGACCTCAAAAATAAAGGTGAACGCAAGGCCCGCAAAATTCCCAGGGTCGGGAAAAAACTTCCAAATGCTGTGCCGATTACTCCCAGGGTAATTGCTGCCTCCAAAAGATGTACAGAAAGAAAAAATATTATACTCTCAGTTTCGCCCCATCCTGCAAAACCAATGAAGAAAGCCGGAGCCATCAATGCGGAAGTTAAAAACAAAATTGGAATGATATTTTTTTGATAGATTCTAAAGCTCAGGATGAAAAGGGATGGGATACTGTGGTTGTAAATGAGTAAATTCATAATATCTGTTGAAAAATTGTGGGTAAACGTTTGACCTCAAGCATACAAAGCCTGTTATAGTATAACAAGTAAAAGCGCAGAATAGAATATTAAAGGTGGGTAAAGCTCTGCAAAAAGCTTGCACGGGCAGGTCTCCTCAGATAAAATCGTTTAGCTGGAGAGTGCTTTGGTTTTAGAGCAAATCTGTAACGGAGAGGTGACCGAGTGGCCGAAGGTGCGTGATTGGAAATCACGTGTGCGG
>DTUH01000002.1 GCA_012964265.1 Candidatus Lambdaproteobacteria bacterium | reverse complement strand
GGTTCTGCCGGAAATTAACAATTCAGGACGCATTGCTTGGTTTTTTAAGGGGTTTAGAATTGGAAAGGCACTGCAATAGATGGGGATGGACGTCCTTTAAGTTTCTTCACTCTGGAATCAGCAGGGTGAATTGCTGCAAGGTTAATTTAGTTTTTGGAGAGTGACTGTGCCAGTTCCTTTTCAGTGATAAATCCCATAGTGTTGCCGTCCTTGTCGACGACTTCGACTTCAGAGCGCTTTTCAAGTACAATTGGCAGGAAGGCAACAAACCGTTTCAGGGTTGTTCAATCTACCATAGAGTAATCATGATGCAAGTTTATTTTAATTAAAATGTGTAAAATATTTATTCATATTTTAAAGACTAGAAACTTGCTCAAAATGTGGCAGAATATCCGTGCGGCGATTTTTTATACAAGTTAGTATTAAAGAGCAATTTACAGAACATAATTTTCAGCAAATGAACATGCCCGTTATTCATCCTCAAATGCAGGCTGTGCTGGAGCACAGTGCAGCTCTAATGCCTGCTTATTCAATCTCAGAAACTCCACTGCCACTGGTCAGGAAAAAATATGCTCAGGAACGGACATACTGGAATTCCGGAGGTCCGAATATTTCCACAATCCTGGAAACAAAAGTTAAAGGTGCTTCAGCATCGATTCCGATTCGGATCTATCATCCTAATCCGGAAAACCGTTTACCTCTGCTGGTATATCTGCATGGAGGAGGTTTTGTAGTTGGCAGCAATGATTCACACGATCGCATTATGCGTGAACTTGCCGGCCGTTCCGGATGCGCTGTACTGGGCATTGAGTATTCTCTATCTCCGGAATATAAATTCCCGGTTGCGCTTGACGAAATATTGTTGGTATTGAAATGGCTGAAAGATGATGTGCACAAGCTGAAAGAACCGGCTTTCAACATTGATCCGGAAAGGATAGTACTTGGCGGGGATTCAGCAGGAGCTAGTTTGAGTATGGGGGTGGCACTGAGTTTCAAAGAAAATTTGTCCGGATTACTGTTGATTTATGGCTGGTTCGGTTTACGGGACTCATGTTCTGCACGTCTCTTTGGTTGTCAGGACGTAGGCATGAGCGAAGAAGATTTGACTTTCTACCAGGATTCATATTTGGATTCTCCGGAGGATTTGACAGATTTACGTCTGGATGTTTTGAAAGCAAATCTGAGCGGGATCCCTCCTGTCTGTTTGATTGCAGCGGATATGGATCCCCTGCTGGATGACAGCACGACGCTTGCCGCATTGCTGGAACAGGCCGGTGTTTCCAGTGAACTTCATCTCCATAAAGGAGTGCTGCACGGGTTTTTACACTACAGCCGAATGTTGGATGTAGCCGTTACCGCACTGGATCAGGGAGCTGATTTTTTACGAAAAGTCTTAAATCTTTGAAATAAAGTATCACTGAACATGATAGTAACATTTTGTGAACCTGACGATTGATTTCAACTGTTCCCTTGAGCAGAGTGTAGCGAAGCGGAATGATGCAGCAAGCAATCAGGGCAAAACCTCGTAGTCTGATTATTGGACATCAAATGTGAATTTCAAACTCTTTCAAATCGATGATAGCTCCGACTTCTGATAAAAAATCTAATCCAAGAATCCCATCAATTGGAAAACCATAATCCATTGTTCCAATTTCAACTTTGAAGTTTTGAACTGCTAATTCACCTAATGTTACACGATCAAGGTTCTTTATAAAAACGAATTCTTTTCCGCCTACTCCAGTGATGCGATGTATGTCATCTTTTGCATCTTACTGAATTCCAACGAATTTGACTTTATGATATTTAAATATTGTTCCTGCAGCTCCGGTATCAAGAATGACTTGTTTTAATTCTATTTGCCCCTGTTGATAATGCAATGACATCGTAACAAAAGGTAACCCTTCTTCGATTCGTATCTTCATTTTCTAATTCCCAACCATTGTCTTTCCAGAATTTCCACTTTGTCTTTTTCAGATTAAGAACATAAAGTTCTCTATCTGGGGACTCATGATGAATTTGAGAATACGATTCCATGGCTTGATGTGAATTTATATAGGAATTAAGTACTGAAAATTGCTCAACTATTCGTCGATTTGATTCAGTATGTGCATCCATTGCTTCTAGTAATAGCCATTGATGCGGATATTGATTTCTTATTCCTTTCCATTTCATGATGCCTCTTTTGATTTTTGAACGAACATTAAGTAGAACTGTGTTTTGTCGTCAAACTACACGAATCTCATAAGCGTTAAGTTTGTATTTGTCGTACCTGATAGTCTAATTCATTTTCCGGATCATACCACAATAAAGAACCGCACTGTTCCAAAAGATCCGAGGCGGATAATTACTTGTTGTGACATTATATTTTTACTGATCTTAAAGCTAAGGCAGTTCAAAAGTAGCCAGCACTGCCCTGTGATCTGAAGGGTATTCTGGGAAAGCGATATCCGAAGTTTCAGGATCCTCGCCAAGCCGCTGAACGTTTTTCACTTTCACTCCCTTCCCTGCGAAGTAAACAAAATCAATACGGTCCGCCGGATCAGAAATAGATGAATTGGGAGAATCCGGATAAGTACCCGCTGGCCAGGTAAAACCAGGAACCGCGACAGGGTCCGGATAAAATTCCCGGAAGGCATCCTTTAATCCTGTTTTGGTTACCTCCATTGAGGTGGGATAAGCAACCTTGAGGGGATAAAGTCCGGCTTGTGCTGCTGCTTCCGTCCAGTCGAGATGAGACGGTTCGTTAAAATCTCCGGTTAAAAAAACCGTTTCTTCAAAGTGAAGAATATTTTTGATATCCCACAGCACTTTGTTGACTTCAGTTTCATGACCAATGCGGGCGGAAAGAATCGCCTGCTCTTCTGCATCAGCAGCGTTAGGATCAATCGCTTCGCCTTCGAAAAATTCAACGTTCAACAACTGATACGGCACATAAGGGTAATGCCAGAGGTGTGTGTTGAACATCCAAACTTTTTCTCTGGAAGGCAATTCTACTTGAACTCCGGAACCTCCGGGAGATTGCGCCGTAATCGGATATCGGCTCAAAGTGGATTGTCCCGCTTGTTGAGTCCAGCGTGCGCGAAGCTTATTCCCTTTAGCGCCAAATTCTTCCAGGGCATCCAGAACGGCGTGACGTACATAAGAGAATCCCAGTGCCTTTGCTATCTCCGGAGTCTGGTCTTCATATTCCCGGTTGACATTTTCCTGAAGTCCCACCAAATCCGCGCCCGATTTTTGGATTACTTCAATGGTTTGTTCCAGCGGCTGCCGATGTCCGCCCCAGTATATGTTATAACTTAAAACTTTTAAGTTTGTGTTTGCCATAGAATGCCTATTTGCAGGATAAAGCAGGAGTGAGGATAAATCTAATAAACCGAAAAATTTGTCTTTAAATACAAGTTACTTCAATAAGATTTCCGGAGTATGTTGACAGGCTAAAACGTGTCCTGACGCTTGAGTTTGCAAGGGTGGGCGGTTATTTTCGCAAATGTCAGGAATGGCGACAGGACAACGTTCGGCGAAAGGACAGCCGCGTTCAGTGATTTTAACCTCACGAGCAATTCCGGCTTTGGCTTCACGGGTGGAGAGAGTTTCCTCCAGCCAGCCCTGGCGCATTTCAGGAACAGATGAAAGTAGAAGTCGTGTGTAAGGATGGAAAGGTGGTTGGAAAACAGCAGATTTGGAACCTTTTTCGGCAACCCGTCCGGCATAGAGAACTACTACCTGATCGGCAATACTGGCCACGGTATCAAGGTTGTGGCTGATGAACAGATAAGTCAAACGCAATTCCTGCTGAAGCCGTTGCAGCAGATCCAGAATTGCTTTGGCGACAATTGTATCCAGTGCTGAAGTAACCTCGTCGCAGATAATCAATTCCGGCTCAGCAGCTAAAGCGCGGGCTATGCAGATGCGTTGTTTTTCGCCTCCAGACAGTTCATCGGGAAGACGGTCGATATAGTGTTCGGATAGCTCAATTTGCTCCAGCAGTTCTATGATGCGCCTTTCACGTTCCTTTCCCCGTAAACCGAGATAAAAACTCAAGGGGCGTCCTATTACATCCCGTACAGATTGACGGGGATTGAGGGCTACATCCGGAAGCTGATAAATCATCTGAACTTTCCGGAGTTGCTGCTTGCTGCGTTGGGCCAGCGCGGGTGGAAGTAATTCGGTTAGAAAAAGGATTTCTCCGGAGCGTGGCGGTAGTAGTCCTGTAATTACTCTTGCCAATGTGCTTTTACCGCTTCCGGACTCTCCAACCACGGCTACTGTTTGGCCGCGTTCCACATTTATTGATACCTCCTGCAAAATATCCGGTCCATTCCCATATCCGGCAGTAATGTTATCAATACTGAGCAGCGTTTCTGGATCCGAAATTTTAGCAGGTGTTTTTTCATGACGGGTGCGGGCATCCAGCAAGGCACGCGTGTATTCTTCTGATTGAGGGCTACATCCGGAAGCTGATAAATCATCTGAACTTTCCGGAGTTGTTGCTTGCTGCGTTGGGCCAGCGCGGGTGGAAGTAATTCGGTTAGAAAAAGGATTTCTCCGGAGCGTGGCGGTAGTAGTCCTGTAATTACTCTTGCCAATGTGCTTTTACCGCTTCCGGACTCTCCAACCACGGCTACTGTTTGGCCGCGTTCCACATTTATTGATACCTCCTGCAAAATATCCGGTCCATTCCCATATCCGGCAGTAATGTTATCAATACTGAGCAGCGTTTCTGGATCCGAAATTTTAGCAGGTGTTTTTTCATGACGGGTGCGGGCATCCAGCAAGGCACGCGTGTATTCTTCTTTTGGCGCACCAAGAATCTGTCCGGTACTGTTTATTTCGATTAGATTCCCATAACGTAAAACCATCAAGTGATCCGCGAGTTGAGCGACCACTGCCAGATCGTGGGTGATGTAAATGGCTGCGACATTACGGGCGGTCACAATTTCCTTGATCGTTTTCAAAACCTCAATTTGCGTGGTGACATCCAAAGCGGTTGTCGGCTCATCAAAGATAATCAAGTCCGGTCCGCAGGACATCGCCATGGCTACCATCATGCGTTGGAGCTGGCCTCCGG
>DTUH01000001.1 GCA_012964265.1 Candidatus Lambdaproteobacteria bacterium | reverse complement strand
CTTGAACGTATGGTAATTGCTTCACGGATTTCCCTGCGGTTTCCGGAAACTATTTCTACCAGCGTGTGCTGTCCAAGAACCTCACGGGTTTGTGAATAGATAATATCATCCAGCCGTGTATGCGCACCGGCAGTAGTCCGTACCGTTTCATAAAATTTAAGTGGATCTGAAACACGCCACTTTGAGTATGTATCCACCTTCATTTCTTTTTTATCTTTGGTGAAGACTGCACCGGGATCTGCATCATAATCCTGGAGGCGGTTTTCCATAAAAATGATACGAGTTACAAATGGTATCTTGAAATTGAGCCCCGGCTCCATGACAATGTCAACTGGATCACCTAATAAAATTTCAATTGCATATTGAGTTTTGTCAACAATATATGTGCTCAAGTAAATGGTGCCGACAGCAAGGAGGACTATAATTCCTCCAAAATTTTTTAGCTTTCCAGACATAAATATATCCCTTTTGAGTAAATGAAAGTGTAGAAACCGAGTTAATAATTTGGCAAAGTGAATGCGGAAACTTTTTCCAATGCTTAATTGTCGATAATGTGAGCATTCTTGTCAAGTTCAATTCGTTAACTGAGCCTTTGGCTCCATTATTTTAAAAATAAATTATGTTTAAGCTGAAATCACCAAGTCAGCAAGAGCAAATCCTTGCATTGGCAATGCGTCAAATTGAGAAATTGTTGAAAGAGATGCAGGGTGACGGTAAGGATTTATCACGTTTAAAGCTCAAGAAATTTCAAAAAACTCACCACATAGACTGCAGATGCAAATTATGTGAAGTAGCAAAAACAAAAAACAATCCACGTTTACGCGGACTCCTTGAAGACGGATTCAAAGTATATGTGGGTGGTGATAAAAAAAGTTCTTCATGAAAAAAACGATTCCTCTTTCGATAAAACCTACTTTGAAATTTACTGTACTGTGTCTTAAGAATGGAAAGAACTGTTGAGCTGGTTTTGTTTTGAAAAAGGTGCGCTTGGGAATCAAGAATGGGATTCAGTTTCAACGTCCTTTGAAACAAATATGAAGTGAAAAAAATATGCGGCACACCTGCCGAATTTTATGTTATTTGATTTTTTCTTTGTTGGTCTTGTGGAATTCATTTGCGTTTGGTAATAAATCCAGCACGAAAAATTTGCCATGGACACAAGCAGAAATTCAACGCCTCTCACAGCATCCATACTGGTTGCGCCTGCTTCATTTTCCAGCACACACTCCCATGGTTGGAGAATGGCGCAGTGAAATTCAAAGCACCTCTTTCTTCCTTGATCCGGATGGAGAAGTTAATCCGGCAGCAGAACTACGGAAGACTCTGGAAGCACTGTTCTCTCCAGTGGAAAGTACTCCGGATGCTCATGCCCAATGCCGGTTCATCGCCAGGTTCCACTGGTTGAAAACAAAACTAGATTTTGCTGAAATCACCCTGCCAAATGTCCGTTGCAGTCGTTTCGAGCAATGGATAGATTTGCAGCAGGTTGATTCACTAAGCCTGATTTTTGTTTCCGCTTTTATGGGCAATCCGGCATCTATGTACGGACACGCCCTGTTGAGACTCAACTACAGTGAGGATTATAAGGGACGAAATTTACTGGCTCCAACTTTCAGTTACGGAGCTGTAGTCGATCCGGAAGACAGCAGCATCGCCTATCTTTTCAAGGGACTCAGCGGAGGCTATCTGGGAAAATATGCGGATCAGCAATTTTATAATTTTCACCACGAGTACGGAGAAACTGAGCTGCGTGACTTGTGGGAGTATGAATTGAATCTGAATCGGGAACAACAGCGTCGTGTCATTTTTCATGCCTGGGAACTGCTCGCCGGAAAGGTGAAGTTCCCTTACTACTTTTTGACAGACAATTGCGTTTTCCGACTTACGGATTTACTGGATCATGCCTGGGATGAAACTCGTTTCAATTCCTCGTGGGTGCCCTGGAGGATTACGCTGGATGCGTTTCTTCGACTGAAAGAAATGAAAAATCGCGGAGAACCTTTGGTTAAACGCATACGCTTAATTCCTTCCCGGCAAAGGCGGCTTGAAATACGGATGTTACAATTGCCTGACCGGGAAAGGCTCTGGGTGGGAAAACTTATAGCTGAACCGGAAGTGTCGAAGAAGCCTGCATTTCAGGATCTTCCGGAAACAACTCAGGCACGCATAGTTGATGCCGCAGTCGAATATTACGGTTATCGTTTGGCAGAGAACAAAGATGAAGACCTGCGTTCACAAAAGTTTGACTTGCTGCGGCTACGGAGCCGGTTGCCGATTATAGAACAGCCTAAAGACGAAGATTTCGGTCTTAGTCCACCAACCGAGGGAACTCCTGCGGTTCAAATTCGCTTGGGAAGTTTTTACAATCCACATAGTGGTAATTCATTGGAGCTGGGTTTTCGCAGTTCCTATCACGATTTGCTGGGACGCCCGGACGGGCATTTGCCAAACACCCATCTTGAAACACTGAGCGCCCGCTTTCGTTTACGGAAAAACGGTGCAGAACTGAATATGTTGGAGTTTTTTAATTTACGCACGTTTGATGTCAACCTTCCCGATCTGCCTCAGACTTCCGGAATTTCATGGCAGACTCGTTTTGCTTTAGAGCAACGTGATCTGAACTGTAGTTCATGCAGAGTTTTGCGCTTCAATGTTGGTTGGGGAAAAGCAATGCTCTGGGATAACAACATCCTTCTGTTTGGACTGCTGGATACTTTCGCACAGGCAGGTGTTTCAGACAAGAAACAGTACGCCCTGGGTGTAGCTCCGGTTCTTGGCAGCAGAATTTCTGACGGAGGGGAATGGCGGGTTTCAGCAGAAGCGAAATTTCCTCAAACGGTTACAGGTACTGAAGTCGCAGAATCAGACTTGCGTGTGGAAGGACAGTGGACTTTGTCACGACGCTGGGATGTCCGGATGAGTTGGCGTAGAATTGCAGGTGAAGAATTTGGAATGCTGCTGAATTATTACTGGTGATCTGATGGGAGAATAAACTGAATAGTTCAAGCAGTAAAGTGAAATAAACTTATAAAACCCTTTGATTCAAATCTTTGTGTACCAGTCCTGGAAATTATCAACAGCGCACCTCGACAATTTTTAACTATCTTAGCTTTAAACTCCGGTGCAGGCCTGTTTTAGCTGAGGATTGCTTTCGATGATCTGCTGAAATCGCCGAATCAAAACCTGAGGTTCATGTCGGGAAGAGCCTTGAAAAATAGTACCATAACGAGCTTTTATCGCCAAACCAAATTCCTGGTGAAACTGAGCAGGACAGCCCTGATTTGCTGCCACCACATTCAAATATTCGCCCGTACCCTGTGCTGCATTTTCCACAACCTGATCGTATTTTTTATGCAGGAAAAAGGTATAGGCATTACAAGAAGTGCTTGTTGAAGTGATTGCCAACGTATCTTCGGTGGCTATGGTGATTGCATTTTTACTAAATTTGTCTTTGTGTCCGGAAAGCCAGTCAGTTTTCTCTTCATGACAGGCATGGGCAACGGTCAACCAAACTGCAAAAACAAGCAAAAAGGTCAGCATTCTTTGAATCAAATTCCGCATAGTTCCTCCTCGTCAGATGCTGTTGCAGGTTTGCTGAAGTTTTGGTGTGCTTCTAATCATCACGGTTAATTCTTGCCGCAGCCGATGAGAACGGGCGGGGCTTTTTTTGCTGAAAAGTTGTTCGAAATTGTTCTGCATGGCATATCCGAATTCCCCAGTCAGAGTTGCCGGACAGCCTGCATAGTCTGCCACTACATTTAGATGCATTCCCTGACCTTGAGCCGCCTGTTCTGCAATGTTATCATATTCTTTTTCCAGAAATGCTGTGTAAAAATCGCAACTGGTCAAGGTTGATGTGCTGACGGTAATGTTTTCGGTGTACTGTAGTATTCCGGAAGATTTGCCATATTCATGATGTCCTTTAAAGGGAGCTCCCAGGTCATTGCTGTGACATGCAAATGCTGCAGAGACAGAAAAACTCCAGATAACTCCGCTAAGTGCAATTTGACTGTATTTTTTCATAAACCCTCCATTTTCGTGATAACGACCATCATCAAGCAACAATTTTCATTGTCAAGTATTGATTGACTCTTTTTGGGGTGCAATTGATTGGCCTTTCTTACAGAAGTTCAGTAATAGTCATTTGACTCTTTGCCGTTAATCAATTTAGAATAAGGCTGTTCTCAATTGCCTAATCCAATCAGAAATGTTTTTCTGTCTACAAAATTATGTCAAATGAATCAATCGAACGAGCGCTCACTGCATCATTGACCTTGATGCTCGGATTGGCAACACTGGACCTTGCATTATACATCTGGATCGGGACTGCAGTTTTAACTGTTGTAGCTCATGCAATGTCACTGTGGCTTGTGCTGCGCCACCGTTTGATTTTTGACCTGGTCAAATTTCTTGAAACTGGAGCTCTATTTTTTGATTTGTACTTGATAAACCGGTATGGTTATGCAGTTGCCTCTCCGGTTGCAACTCTTTTTGCCATTATTCACATTTCACTGAATAAAGAATACCATCTGAAAAAATTGAAAAGCGATCTGGATAAAGTGCTTGCAACCAAACAGCAGGATGTAGAAGATGACGAGAAGTGAAAAGTAAAAAAAGAACAGAAATAAACTGAAACAGCTTAGCTGAACAATTAATTTTTATGAAAAATTCTGAAACAACAACCATCGGTTTTGCTTCTGCAGGGCACACGCTTTGCCATTTGCTCACATTGCTTTTCCCAACCGTCCTTCTTGCCCTGGAAGTGGAAATGGAGTTGAGCTTCAAGGAATTGGCTGCATTGGCTGTTGCAGCCGCATTTATTTTTGCTGCTGGAGCTATACCTGCAGGTTGGCTGGGCGATAGATGGAGCAAAACGACTCTCCTGGAAATATTTTTTTACGGCACAGGAGCCGCTTGTCGCTCTGGCCAGTCAACTCACCGAAATGCCACTGGTTTTGATTATGATGCTTGTAGTTTTTTTAAGCACAGGTGCTTTACCCGTAGAGACTACTTTACTTGTCCGCTATGCTCCAAGTCACAGGCACGGACTGGTTTTCGGCATGAAATTTTTGCTGGGTTTTGGTTTCAGTGCCTCAGGAATTTATTTGTCAGGATGGATTTTTGATCTCACCGGAAGTTTCCTCTGGCTTTACGGACTACTGGTTT